>DATNIV010000114.1:0-4915 GCA_035604255.1 Telmatospirillum sp.
CCCGTCTCGGGCAAGAAAAACGACGCCAGGAACGCGCTGGACGAGCAAACCAGGACGAACAGAGCGGCTTTAAACGGATCCCCCGTCATATCGACCAACACGCTCGCGCAATACATGCAGATCGTTTCCACCACATAGGCGATGGACCAAAACATGCCGAAAACCACCGTGACGTGACCCGGCGTCATGCCGGGCAATTCCTGGGGCAGAGTCATCATGGCGGTCACGGGAAGGAACATGAAAAACCCAGCAAGGAATGCCGACAGATAGGCCAAATATTGATGGCTCGTCAAAATCATCAGCGCAATGAACGCGGTCATGATGAGACCGCTGTATCGGATGAGAGGTACCCGCAAAGGATATTTCTTGGCAGCGACGATTCCCGCCACCGTTCCCATCATGCCCGAACTGATCATCAGAGCCGAGAGATATCGGGCCGGCACCGCAAATGTCGGAATATGGGGAAACAGCGCGAAAACTGCGATATAGGCGAACAGAATGCCCGAATAGCACAAGGGCAAGATCCAGTTGAAGGGCTCTTTCACGCCATCGGACAAGCCATAGGGCTTTGCCGACGGATCGCCCCTTTGCACCTTCCCTTCCAGGGAAAAGTCTTCGCTCACGATCAGCCAGGCGACGAGCAAGACGAGGCTCGCCGACGCGATCACAACGATCACCGAACGCCACGACCCGAGAGCCGCAAACAGACTGCCGGTGAACAGCAGCGACAACAGATTGCCCGTATTGAACGCGATGCTGTTGATGCCATTGACCAGGGGGCGTTCTTCGGGAGTGAAATAGGTCATCACGATGGGGCCGAAATAGACGATGACGAAGGCCCCGCCGAATCCCATGATCAAACGGCTGAAAACATAGACCGGATAGGATCCGCTCCACACGCCGAAGACGCCAGCCACGATCAGAAAAGAGGCAAAAGCGAAGGCTTTCTTGGGCTTCAGCCGGATCAGGAACCAGGCGGCGATCAGATTGCCGATCACCTTAGCGATGGTGATCGCATTGGTGGACCAAGTGGCGGCGGTGACACCTTCGACACCGAAATCTCTTGTTATCTCCTTGGACAACATCGACCCCGCCACCCACGAAAAAGCAAACAAGGCATAAGTCAGAAATATAACCGCCTCGATAACGCTCTTCTTTTTCATGAGCCCCCCCTAGCCCCTCTTTCTCATACCCGTGCGATCTGCCATGACGTAAAACGAACCGATGTACGAACTATATCTCGCTTTCCGCGAATCGCGTACCACGTGCTGAAGTCTATATCGATAGGTCAGGATGTCGTCGATTTGTCGGTTGGAGCCTATGCGGGCTGGGCATTACCTGGAGCGGCTTTGACCGACTCAATGCCGCTCCGATAGGACTCCCAAAGGATTTCGACCGGATGTGCGACCGGATAGGCCAGCATCTGGTTGAACTGGAGTCGGCAACTGAGACAGTCGGTCACCACTTTGTCCGGGTCCGAGGCCTTGATCTTCGCCATCAGTCTCCGGCCCATCGCCAGGGAAACTCTGTGAAAGTCCTTCTTGAAACCCATCACCCCACCGAGGCCACAGCAGTCATACACCCCTCCCACCGTTTCCATTCTTGTGCCCGGCAGCAACGCCAGCAATTCCGCCCAGGGCTGACCGATGTTCTGTTCTTTCAAATGACAGGGTGGATAATAGGCCAGCCGCGCCGGCAAAGGACCGAAATCGCGGTTCAACGTTCCGGCGTCGCGCAACAGGCGCAAATATTCGCCCAACTCGAAGGTATGGCTGGCAACACGGATGCGATCCCGACCATCGAGCGCGGCAAAATATCCATCATCGCAGACCATGTCGCGAATACGACCGCCACCGATGTAAGCGAGGAACCACGGCTGCCGCCCCCATGCCGATTCGGCGTTGGCACGGCCGGAAAAGGCCATCTCCTCACGCTCCAGGCGCTCCCCCACGGCCGTCAGATCACCCCCTGCCTCGGCCACCATCTCCGTGACCCGCGCACGATATTCTTTGGAGAAGGGAGCGCCCAGGCGAAGGACGGATTTGAGCATGTAACCGCAAGTCGGACAGGAGGTTACAATATCGTAACCGGCCTCGATGCAACGCAGCAACTCCGGGACATTGAAGCCTGCCAATTCGAAGGTGAAGGCCCGATGGCCTTCCAGCATGGTCGGCATGCCGCAGCACCGCTGGTCCGGGAGATAGACCGAAATACCGTTGTGCTCCAGCACCTCGACCGCGGCTTTCGCCACCTCGGGAAACATGTAACGGGCCGTGCAGCCGGTGAAATAGGCGACTTTTTGCCCCACGGTCTCCCGCATGCGGCAAAGTCCGCGCCTCTCGGCCCAGGAGTCGAAACCGTCTTTGGGAAATCTCGGGAGCTTGCGGTCCGGATGGATACCGACCGCCTTCTTCAGCAGCCCGGCCGTCGGTTCGTTCTGAATCAACAGATTGGCCAACCGCGGAACGGCGCCACAGAGGCGCCCCATCAATCGCACATCCTCAAGAAGACGAACGGTCGTCGGCAGACCATCCCGCTCGACAAAGGCATCCTTGGCTTCGCGTATTTTCGCCTGGACCGACTGACAAGGGCATTGCCCGCAAGCATTGCAGAGATCGATGAGGGTTTTCAAATCGTCGGATGTCGCGCCACCATCCGCCGACCGCTCATGCAGCCGGAACAGCCGAGGGAAGAACTGGCATGGTGCGCCGGCCATCATCTCCTGGCACAGACCACAATCCGCACAGAGCTCGATGATGCGGACGACCAAGGTTTCCGGGGCGACGTCAGGCATCATCTCATCCTTCGAAGAGATCGCTCGCTTCCAGCGTCCCGGCGAGCGCCGCCTTGACGATTGGCATGGCGGATCACTCTCCGGCTTGGCCGCAGTAAAGCGCGTACAAAGTGGTGAGCAGATCATGCACTTTCCGATCCGCAATCGAGTAATAAATTCGCTTTCCTTCCCGACGGGTCGTCACCAAGCCTTCCGCCCGCAACACCCCCAATTGCTGGGAAAGCGACGGTTGATGGAGATCCAGGATCTCTTCCAGCTCTCCAACGCATTTTTCGCCAGGACTAAGCTGGCACAGCAACAACAGGCGGTCTTCGTTGGCCAAAGCGCGCAACATCGCCGTCGCCTCTCCGGCAGCGGCGCGCATTTGATCAAGATCGAACGGGGGGCGGCTCATATCCAAAAGAAACTCCAATGACCACTGGACAACAGTATATATTTTTATATAATATAAATCAATATATCGTATTGCCCTCACCTGCAGGGCGGCAAGAGTTTAGCCGTTTTCGGAGAAGATCGATGACGTCCATTGAATTGCTGGTCATTGGCGGTGTGGCAGCCGGCGCGTCCTTTGCGGCGAGAGCCCGACGCTTGGACGAAACGGCGCACATTACGGTCATTGAGCGCGGACCTGACGTCTCTTTCGCCAATTGCGGCCTGCCCTACCATATCGGCGGCGAGATTCCGACACGCGGCGTCCTGGCGGTGCAGACGCCGCAATCCCTGAAAGCCCTGCTCAATCTGGAGGTCCGAACCCAGTGCGCGGCCGTCAGCGTCGACCGCGCCGGCAAACGGGTCCTCGTCAAAAACCTGGTCAACGGACAGGACGAATGGATCGGGTACGACAAACTCATGCTCGCCCCCGGCGCGGCGCCTGTCGTGCCACCCATGCCCGGTGTCGACGATGCCCGCATCTTCACCTTGCGAAACCTCGTGGATATGGATCGCATCGTCAAGGCGACCCTATCCGGTAAACGGGCCGTGGTGATCGGCGCCGGGTTCATCGGCTTGGAAATGGCCGAACAATTGCGCCACAAAGGGGTGGACGTCCATCTGGTGGAATTGCAGCGCCAAATCCTGCCGCAACTTGACCACAAGATGACCTTGCTGTTGGAAAGCGAATTGCGGCGTAAGGGCATCGAGGTCCATCTGGGTGACCAGGTCACCCGGTTCGCGGCCACGAAAGAAAGCCTTCAGACCCATCTCGCGTCTGGCGCCGTCCTGGATGCGGATTTCGTCGTCATGTCGATCGGCGTACGCCCGGAAACCAGCCTCGCCCGCGATGCCGGCCTGCAACTGGGCAAGCGCGGCCATATCGTCGTCAACGCCTTCATGCAAACATCCGACCCGGACATCTATGCCGCCGGCGACGCCGTGGAAACCCAGGACCGAATCATGGACGGGCAAACCGCGGTCCCCTTGGGCGGCCCAGCCAACCGGCAGGGTCGCGTCGCGGCCGACCATTTGTTTATGGGCGACAAGGCCCGCCCCTACCCCGGCTCGATCGGCACGGCCATCGTCCGCGCCTTCGACGTCGCGGCCGGCGTGACGGGATGGACGGAGCAGCGCCTGCAAATGGCGGGAATCGCCTATGGCGCCGTGACGGTCAATGACTATCAGCATGCCACCTATTTCCCAGGCGCCACACCGTTGACGTTGAAGATCTGCTGGGCCGAGGACACGGGACGACTGCTCGGCGCCCAGGCCTCCGGCCAGGACGGCGTCGACAAACGCCTCGACGTCCTCGCCACGGCGATCGCCGCCAAGATGACGGTGGAAGACCTTTGCCACCTTGAACTCGCCTATGCGCCACCGTTCGGCTCGGCCAAGGACATCGTCAATCTGGCGGGATTCGCCGCCACCAATCTCCGCGATGGCCTGGTCGTCAAGACCGACGTCTTGCCGGAGGATCCGGCCGTGCAACTGGTCGACGTCCGCGCTCAAGGGCTGGCCGAGGCCTTCCCGATTGCCGGAGCGATCAATATCCCGATTGCGACCTTGCGCGACAATCTGGACAAACTCGACCGCAAACGCCCTGTGGTGACCCTCTGTTCCTTTGGCAAGATGAGCTATTTCGCCGCTCGCGTGCTGGCGCAAAACGGCTTTCAGGTCAGCAGCTTCGCG
>DATNIV010000115.1:0-8589 GCA_035604255.1 Telmatospirillum sp.
GTGTCTGCTGTGATCGCCGAGACGCGTGATCACAGTCAACCCTTTCTCATTGACGCCGGCGCTTTTCGCGGCCGCGTGGTACGCCTAGGTCCGGCGATCGACGGCGTTCTGGCCGGGCACGACTACCCCCAGGCGGTCGCCTCTCTTCTCGCCGAAACCCTGGCCTTGACGGCGACATTGGCCGGCGCGCTCAAGTTCGAAGGTATTTTCACGCTTCAGATCCAAGCCGATGGCGCCATCCCGCTGATCGTCGCCGACGTCACCAGCACCGGCGATCTTCGGGGCTATGCCCGCTTCGACGCACCGAAACTGGAAAAAGCTTTGGCGAGAAGAGGCCCCACGGTCCCCCGCCTCCTCGGCAAAGGACATCTGGCGTTTACCATCGACCAGGGCCCCGACACGGATCGTTATCAAGGTATCGTCGCATTGAGCGGCGACAGCCTGGCCTCTTGCGCGCACCGCTATTTCGAACAGTCGGAACAGTTGGAAACCGCGTTCAAATTGGCCGTGTGCCCCCCCCAAGACGACGCCGGCTGGCGGGCCGCGGCAATGATGATCCAGCGAATGCCGGTTGGACCGCAAAGCCCGATCTTCACCGCCGAAGAGGCCGCCGAATCGTGGAACAGGGCGGTCATCTTGATGGACAGCGCCCGCGAAAACGAATTGCTCGGCCCAGACATCAGCGTTGAGACCCTGCTCTACCGCCTTTATCACGCCGAAGGACTGCAACTGCACGAATCCCGCACCCTTGCCGCGCGGTGCCGTTGCTCGGCGGAAAGGGTCACCGGCACCTTGAAATCCTTCCCGCGAACGGAAGTGGAATCGATGCGCGATGACAAAGGCGATGTGGTTGTGGTTTGCGAGTTCTGCAAATCGCGCTATGTCTTTGCGGATGAGGATCTGGATCGACTGTACCAATCCTGATCCTTTGTTTTCGATCGTTCCTCCATCTGTCAGCCAGCGAGTAATCCGCCATGTCCTTGCGCCGCCTTGCCCTGATGATCGGTTTTTGCACCCTTCTTGCCGCCTGCTCGACATCCAGTCCGCCGATGCAGCGCTTTCCGGAATTGACCTTCCGTAATATCCCGCCCGTACAGTTGGATATCGGGCGCATCGAAGTGGTTCCGCAGTATCAGCCGCCGGCCCAGGCGCCGCATATCGAATCCGACATGCCCGTATCGCCGGAAAACGCGGTGAAACGCTGGGTGCAAGATCACCTGCAACCGATTGGCCGCAATGGCACGCTCCGCGTCGTCATCCGCGACGCCTCGGCCACGGAGCTGAATTTCAAGACCGACAAGAGCTTTACCGGCATGTTCAAGAAGGAACAGGCTGGTCAGGTCGATATGTCGGTCGACGTCGCTCTGCAGATGCTGGACGAACGCCAGTTCGTCATCGCGGAAGTGACCGGCCAGCAATCGCGCAGCCATACCGAACTTGAGGGTATGAAGCTCAACGAACGCGACAAACTGCTCTATGACATGGTTGAAGATCTGATGAAAGGTCTCAACAAAGAAGTCGACGGCAAGATCCGCGCCACGTTCGGAAACTGGCTGGGCGCCCGCTGACGTCCGCAACGGCCTTAAGGGGCCGGCTGGAAATAAAGGCCTCATTTCCGGACGGCTCCTTACAACAACAGTATTGACCTAAAAACCACGATGTCGGCATCGTCGGCGAGGCCTGAGTCCCGTCGACGATGTGAATTGTTGATTGTTATTGTCTTGTTCTGTCGACGCCGTCCTCAAACAAGGACTGACCGCCGGTCCGCAACGCGTTAAGGTTCAGCCTTCACCGAATGCTAGAGAGAGAGTGATTCGGCATGCTGAAATCTATCGCGAACAGTCTCCTGCTCCGATTTCTGGTGTCGATCAATATGTTGGTGATCGCGCTCATCGTCTCGGCGGCGATCGCGCTCGGCGTCACCTTCCGCCAGGAATCTCTTTCGAATCTCGCCGCCAAAGCCGATTTAAGCAGCGGCCTCGTCTCGGGAAGCTTGTCCAGCGCGCTATGGGCGTTCGATCGCACCAATGGCGAGGATATCCTCAAGACCTTGGCCGCGACCGACCCTGATTATGTCGGCAGCATCGTCTATGATCAATATGGCGCCGTCTTCGCAAAGAATGGCCTCATTGCGCAAAACCCGGCCGGACTGATCGTCGAAAAGCGGCAGATCTTTCATTCCTCGAACAACAAAGTCGAACCGATCGGCAGCATCGAGATTCGGCTCAGCCCCACCAAGTCCGACCAACTGCTTGCCAGCCACATGACCAGCCTCGTCGAAGCCTCCATCCTGGCTTTGATGGCCATCAGCCTCTTGTTGTTCGCCGCCGTCAAATCCGTCATCCGCCCCATCACGGCGATCACCAAAGCGATGACCTCGCTCAGCAGCGGAGCTGTCGACACGCCCATTCCCGGCTTGGATCGAAAAGACGAGATTGGGGTTATGGCGACCTCTCTCGACATCTTCAAGCGGAACGCCGCCGAGACCCAAGCGCTGATCATGCGGGAAGCCTTGGCGGAAAAGCGGCTCTTCCTGGCCCAAAGGCAACTGGTCGACGCCATCGAAAGCATTGCCGACGCCATCGTCGTCTTCGATGCGGACGATCGGCTTGTCACCTGCAACGGCGAATATCGCCGGCTCTTCGCGAAACTCGGACTCGACCTCGCACCTGGCTCCCCGAAAGAAATGGTGCTCGACGCCTACCGCGACAGCAGTTTCTTCGACACCCATGACGAAACGTTCGACGCCTGGGCGGCCGTGCGAGTCCTCGAATATCGGACGGGTTCCGGCCAAGCCGTCCCTTTGCGCACCGCCGACGGCCGGTGGCTCCTCAGACGCGTGTTCCGCACGCAGGACGAGGGATCCGTCATCGTCTGGTCCGACATCACCGAGATGAAAAGCCGGGAAGAGGAATTGCAGAGGCTGCAACGCCATTCCCAACTCATTTTGAATTCCGTCGGCGAGGGCATCCTCGGGCTCGACGCCCAGGGTGTCGTGACCTTCGCCAACTGGATGGGCGGCACCCTCTTGAAAATGAATGTCGAGGAGATGATCGGGCGCGACTTCCTCGATTTCCTGAATAGGGATGCACCGGATAGCGCCGCCGCATCCGTGGTCCGCAGCGCCTACCGCGATGGCGTCGCCGTCAATGTCAAGGACGCCCTGTTCCGCCGCTCCGATGGCGAGATCTTTCATGTCGAATTTCTTGCCGCGCCCATTTTAGAGCGTGAAACCGTCACCGGGGCCGTCGTGGTCTTCCGCGACGCCACCTTACGCTTACGATACGAAGCCGGGCTCGCCGACCAGCAACACGAATTGGAACGCCAAGTGGCGGAACGAACAGCCGAGCTTCGCCATGAAATCGATGTCCGCACAAAAACGGATGTGGCGCTGCGCGCGTCGCAAAAACGGCTGAAGGGAATCACCGACAATCTGTTCGAAAGCGTTCTGGTCATCGATCGCGGCGGGCAACTCGCTTTTGCCAATCTCTCGGCGCGCCGGATGCTGGGATGCGACGCTATCGTCGGCGATATCGAAGGCTATCCGCTCGACCAACTGGTCATGCTGCGAGAGGGCTCCCAGGATGTGGGGTTCGCCGGGTCGCCGTGGCAACGGGCGATTCTGGAAGGCGTCCCCCTGCGCAACGACGATGCCCAATTCATCACGTCGTCCGGGAAGATCTTTTCCGTCGCCTATGCGTGTTCGCCGCTGACCGATGATGATGGCCGGCGCGCCGCCATTATTTCCTTTCGGGACATCGCCGCGCTGAAGCAGGCTCAGTGCGACGCCCTGCAGGCGTCCCGATTGGCCACGGTCGGCCAATTGGCCGCCGGCATTGCTCACGAAATCAACACGCCGGTCCAATATGTCGGCGACAATCTCGTCTTTATCGGCAAGGCGCTCGACAAATTGAAGGGCCTGCTTGAAACCAGCCATGATCTTGCCACAGCCGCCGCGGTGATTCCGTCACTGACCGAAGTCGCGGCGCGGTTTGCCTCCGCGGCAACGGCCGCCAAGCTTCCGTTCCTGCTGCAAGAGGTCCCCGTCGCCATCACGGAATCGCAGGACGGCATCAGCCAGATCGGACGCATCGTGCTGTCGATGAAGGAATTTTCGCATCCGGGAACCAACACCAAAACCACGACCGACATCAATCGGGCCTTGGAAAGCACGCTGACCGTATCGCGCAACGCCTGGAAATCGGCGGCTGTGATCGAAAAAGATTTCGCCCCGTCCCTTCCCCCGGTCCTGTGTCACGCCGGAGAAATGAACCAGGTCTTTTTGAACCTCATCGTCAATGCGGCTCAGGCGATCGAGTCCTCGGGCAAGCCGCTTCCCGGCAAGATCACCGTCTCCACCAGACAAGACGATGACTTTGTGGTGATCCGAGTGGAAGACAGTGGCACCGGCGTGCCCAGCGCCTTGCGCGACAGAATTTTCGATCCCTTTTTCACCACCAAGGAGGTCGGCAAGGGAACCGGCCAAGGCTTGGCCATTTGCCGGGATGTCGTGGTCATCAAGCATGGCGGAACCCTGAGTATCGAGGGATCTGAAGGCGAGGGTGCGGTCTTCATAATCCGCCTGCCGATCGACAGCGGCAACAATCAGGAGGACGAAATCCTGTAGCCGGCTCTTGACAGGACTATTGGTTCTTGCCTTGCCCATCACAGCCGCTATTCTGCCCGGCTATTTCCAGAACAGGCTGACGAGGATGGATTTTCAAACCTTCGCCTGGGTGGCTCAGGACGGACTGACGACGGGCACGATTTACGCGCTGATTTCGCTCGCTCTCGTCATGATCTTCGCCGTTACCCGCATTATTTTCGTGCCGCAAGGTGAATTTCTGTCCTTTGGCACCCTGACGCTCGCCTGCCTGCAGGAGGGGCGTTTTCCGGGAACGGTTTGGCTCCTTTTGGCGTTCGCCCTGTTGGCGTCGCTGGCCGAACTCGTCGACGTCCATCGTCGGTCCCCGTCCCTGCGCGACACACTCCTGCGGTCGCGATCACTTCTCTTCACTCTTGGCGTGCCGTTAGCGATCGCCGCCGTTGTCTGGGCCGTCTCCGGCCACCCCATTCCATTTCTGCTCCAGGTGGTCCTGACCCTGGCGATTGTGACGCCGATGGGCCCTCTTCTCTACCGCTTCGCCTTTCAGCCGGTGGCCAGCGCGTCGGTTTTGCTTCTCCTCATCATCTCCGTGGCAATTCATGTCGCTTTGACCGGTCTCGGACTTCTGTTCTTCGGCGCCGAAGGGGCGAGGACAAGCGCCTTCACCGACGGCAGCATCACATGGGGCGACATCGATATCCCCTTGCAGAATGTCTGGGTCATCGGCTCCTGCCTGGCCGCCATTCTGGTGCTGTATCTCTTTTTCGGTCGGACGATTTACGGCCGCGCCTTGCGCGCCACCGCCTTCAACCGCACCGGGGCGCGACTGGTCGGCATCAGCCCCAATCTGGCCGGCGCCTTGACCTTCACGCTGGCGGCGGCGCTTGGCGCTCTGTCCGGCGTTCTGATCGGGCCGATCACCACGATCTACTACGATTCGGGCTTTCTCTCCGGGCTCAAGGGTTTCGTCGGCGCCATCATCGGGGGCATGGCCAGCTATCCTCTGGCCGCGGCCGGAGCCATCCTGGTTGGCCTGATCGAGGGATTTGGCTCGTTCTGGGCCAGCGCTTACAAGGAGGTCATCGTTTTCACGCTGATCATTCCCGTGCTGCTTTGGCGTTCCTTCAAAGATCCGCACCGGGAGGAAGACTGATGAAGAGCAACCGCGTCGTCCTCCTGGTTCTCTTGGCTCTGCTCGCCTTGGCGCCCGCGCTGCTGCCGCCGTTCTACGTAACGCTGTTGAATTATGTCGGCCTGTTCAGCATCGTCGCCCTTGGTCTCGTCTTGCTGACCGGCGTCGCCGGATTGACCTCTTTTGGCCAGGCGGCCTTCTGCGGAATCGGCGCCTACGCCACCGCGGTTCTCACCACACAGTTCGGCCTCTCACCGTGGCTGGCGCTCATCGCCGCCCTCGCCATCACCGGCGTCGTCGCGCTGTTGATCGGCGCGATCACCCTTCGCCTGGGCGGTCATTATCTGCCGCTCGCCACCATCGCCTGGGGCATCAGCCTTTACTACCTGTTCGGCACGCTGCCCGGGTTGGGGCAATTCACCGGCATCGCCGATCTGCCCGCCCTGACCCTCTTCGGTCTGCCGCTGAAGAGCGAACGGTCTTACTATTACCTGATCTGGGCCGCCACGCTGGCCTCGCTCCTGGTGACGCACAACTTCCTGACCTCGCAACCCGGCCGCATCGTCCAGTCCCTGAACGGCACGGCCTCGATGGCCCAGGCGTTCGGCGCCAACACCGCGCGCATCAAGATGCAGGTCTTTTTGTATGCGGCCCTTCTGTCCTGCCTGTCGGGCTGGCTCTACGCCCATCTGCAGCGCTATGTGAATCCGACTCCTTTTTCCGTCAATGCCGGCATCGAATATCTGTTCATGGCGGTGATCGGCGGTACCGGCGGCGTGTGGGGCGCCGTGGTCGGCGCCGCCATCGTCACCTTCCTCAGACAGATCTTGCAAGACGCGCTCCCGGCCCTGCTGGGGCGATCGGGTCAGTTCGAAAGCATCGTCTTCGGAACCTTGATCGTGGTGATGCTGCATCGGGCCCGACTGGGGGTCTGGCCACTGATCAAAGCGATGTTGCCGTCCCCCCCGCGATCGCAAAGAGTCGAACCACTCGACATTCCCCAGCGCCCGCGCCGTGAACATGGGGAGGGTAAGCTCGACGGCCTGCACACCGAAGCGATTCTCCTCGATGTTCGGGATCTTTCGAAGAATTTCGATGGATTGCCGGCCGTCCAGAACATCAGTTTTCAGGTTCGGGTTGGGGAAATCGTCGGCCTGATCGGTCCCAATGGCGCCGGCAAGACCACGACCTTCAATCTCATCAGCGGCGCCTTGGCGACCAGCAGCGGCACGGTCGAACTCAACGGTCACGTCATTTCCAATCGCGAACCCTATGAGATTGCCGAATTCGGTCTGGCCCGTACCTTCCAGCATGTCAAATTGGTGCCGGACCTCACGGTCCTCGACAATGTCATGCTGGGTGCCTGGTTGCGCCGCAAGGATGGGTTCATCCGCTCCTGCCTGCGTCTGGAGCGGAAAAACGAAGCTCTGAGCCGTCGCGAAGCGACCCGTCAGATCGAACGCATCGGGTTGCAGGATCACATCGACACGCTGGCCGGCAATCTTCCGCTGGGCCATCAGCGGCTGGTCGAAATCGCCCGCGCCTTGATGGCCAACCCGCTGCTGCTGCTGCTCGACGAGCCGGCTGCGGCTCTCCGTCATAAGGAACAAGAGCGGCTCTTCATGCTGCTCGAACAGCTCCGCTCGGAAAAGATGACCATTCTTCTGGTGGAACATGACATGGATTTTGTCATGAGGCTGGCCGATCGCATCGTCGTCATGGAAACGGGACAGAAGATCGCCGAAGGCCTGCCGGCGGCCATCCAACGGAATGAACAGGTCCAGAATTCCTACCTGGGATGCGCGGTATGACCGGTAATTTGTTGGAAATTCGCAATCTTTCCGTCCGCTATGGACGGGTCGAAGCCGTCAGCGGCCTGTCGCTCGGCGTCGCCGCCGGTTCGATCACCTCGGTCATCGGCCCCAACGGCGCCGGTAAGACGACAACGCTGGGCGCCATCATCGCGCTGCTTCCGGCGCAAGGCGAAATCCTGTTCGACGGCGAACCCATCGACCATCTGGACGTCGAGGAGCGCGTGGCGCGCGGCATGTGCCTGGTGCCCGAAAAACGCGAGCTCTTTTCCCAGATGTCGGTGAAAGACAATCTGGATCTGGGCGCCTTCCTCCGCTACCGGCGCCACGACAAAACCATCGGGCGCACCCTCGATAGGGTGTTCGCGCTGTTTCCACGCCTCAAGGAACGGCGGGGACAGATGGCCGGAACGCTCTCGGGAGGGGAACGCCAGATGCTGGCCATCGGCCGCGCCCTGATGGCCGAGCCAAGGCTATTGATGCTGGACGAGCCAAGCCTAGGTCTTGCCCCGCTGATTACCGCTGAGATTTTCCGGACCGTCGAGACATTGCGCGACGAAGGCGTGTCGATTCTCCTGGTCGAACAGCAAGCCCGGGCGGCGCTGCGGATTTCCGATTTCGGCTATGTGCTGGAAACAGGCGGCATCGCCCTCGCCGGCCCTGCCTGCGTCCTGGCCGACGATCCGCGCGTCATCGAAAGCTATCTCGGCGCCACGACCAACGATATCGATTCGATTCGCCGCACACTGTAGAAAATAACGCCATCATTGCAGGGCCTAAAGGCCTGGAAGAAAAGAAAACGGTGGCACCGGCCTTAAGTGCCGGCAACCGTTCTCACTATGACATTTTTCTCCCTCTCCTCGACGCTGGCGCATGCCAGAAACTTCCCCGGTTGCCCGAGGGCCGCGCAGGAAACCTCATTCATGGCATCTGTGAGCCGCGAAGCGGCATCGGCGTTTATCTGTGATCCTCGAAGACTGCTCAATTCCCCAAGAATTTCGTCGCTTTACACCGCAGCGGAGCGGCGGACGCCGGCCCTT
>DATNIV010000116.1:0-3364 GCA_035604255.1 Telmatospirillum sp.
CAATTGATCCTGGCATTACGAGATCATGCACCGCGATATTGAACGGATCATTCTTGACGAGTGCCTGCCGTCAACCCCGGAACTGCTGGAAGAAATCGAACGGCTGATCGGACCCCGGCCGGTCGAGTTCGTCGCACTGGCCGAGAAATATCCCGGTCTTCCCGACATGATCATCCTTGAGAAGTTAATGAATGATCGTTCGATGCTGGTGACACAGGACCGCCCGCTGCATAATTTGGCGATCGATCGAGGGTTCACGTCCTTGCTGCGAACGCCGGAAAGGAATTGGACGGCCGGACGCGTCGCTCTTGTCACTCAAAGAGGGGAATTTCCCGCAACCGGCCCCCTCGCTCCCGAGGACCATCTCCCCCCGCAGATGAGTCTGGAAGCGGCCGACATCAATGTAATCCTCAACGGATTCCGGTCGGAGAAGGAAGCGAAGCATCTCCGCACCAAACGTCGCCGAATTCGCGCCCATTTCGGCACCCCCGCCAATATCGGCGCTGTCGCGCTAACCGTCGCTCAATGGCGAACCGAACGCGGCAGTGTCGGTGGCTATAAGCTCAAGATTGATTCGCGACACGGCACGAAGGGGTTGTTTCCAGCCAGCGAAGGCTATTTCCTGGATTCCGGCGGCCACGAACATCCGCTCCTGGCGACCGGTTGGGCGCTGGGACAGCTTTACGGACTGCACCTTCATGATCGGCCCCTGACAGTCTACCACCTCGACACGACGGCCGGGGACCGTTGCAAAGTGCTGGAGGCTGAACCGAGTCAGGCGGCGGATCCGATCGAATGGATGACCGTTCGCCTTTTCGCCGACGTCGCAGGCATCACTTTCCTGCCGTGCAAAAAAGGCCGATTCTTTGAGCAAATGACCGAAAAGCTGATCCAACTCTCCGAATGGAAAAGCAATGAACTGATTACCGTCGACCTTCATGCCGTCGCCACATCATTGGCACCAAAAAATGGCTAGATAACTCCACATCCGATTGGACCAAAAAAATCCGTTCCGTCCAATTCAACCAGTTTGAATTCGGAACAGGATGGCCGTTCCCTCTCCCGCGATCATGGCCCGCGCCCGTTCCAGCGCCGCCAACCGCCGATCAATCAATTTGGCGACGGCGTCCGGCCCTTTGGTGCTGGCCAACGCCGCAGTCACGCGCTTGCGAAACGAAGAATTGATCTCTGCCTCGTCAAGAATGACCTGGGCCAGTTTCTCGGCCCCCAACAGGATCAAGGCGTCCAGCGACGCCACGCTTTTACCTGCCATCGGAATCCTTCATCCCCTTGGAAACGATCCGCCGCCTTGTACGGGGAGCCACCGATTTGTCACCGGTTTTCCACGCTTTGACGTTCTGCGCTTTCCATCGCAATGCCGGGCAGGTTTCGATCGCCCTACGCACGGAGTCCGGCACCTCCAGGTTTTTGGCATCCACATCGCCATCATCGAGAACACCCCTGAGAAACGCACTCTCCCCCTCGGTGAACGCGAACAATGCCGCCAGCGCCTGACGGCATTCCGCCGTCACGGTTTCAATCCAGGACTCTGGGCCACCGAACGGTTCAAAATATCGTTCGGGCAGACACATGACCAGTTTTGTGGTGATGTCCGAGACCTCACAGCCGATGGCGTCCGGCGAAGCCGTCCGCCAGTCGAAGCTTTTGGCGCTGGCGCCGATCATCAAGGCGGCTGTCTTAACCTTTGTCCAATCGAGAGACTCCATAGCGATAATCCGCTGGGCGTCGAAAAGATCGCGCGCCGCACGGCGGGTCACCAGGGCAACCATCTTCCCCGCGATAATCTCGTGGATGTCCAGAACGGGAACATTCTTTGCCTGAAAGGCACCGATGGCAATCGACGACATGCGGCTGATGCCATAGAGCGGGCTGCGGTACAGATAATTGACATCGATCTCGATGGAACCGCCCCCGCCCAGGACCGAGGCATAGCGATAAATCCACTTGCCACCGGCATGTTCGGTCGGCTCACGCCGCGCCGTATAGCCCTTCGAGGCCATCAGGCGCTCAATGCGGCCTTCAAGCCCCGGTCGATCCTCGTCCATTTGCTCCTTCTCGACCGCACCGACATAATTGATGTCGATATCGACGGAAAGCCTTGGCAGGTTCGAATGAAAGACATTGAGCGCCGTACCGCCCTTCAAGGCGATACGAGGGGCGATCAAGCTATCGGCGCCGAAGGCGTCGAGAATGTCGAGCAAGCGGATGACACGCTCCAGCGTCGCCGGCTGAAGATGTCGTTCCACCGCGAGCTGCCGCAGAGTATCGGGCGTCACCACCATCACAGCCCCTCGAAGGATTGATCGAGTACGCGCGCTGGCAACAGCACGCGCCATGGTTCGATCATCACCGCGTTGCCGGGCTTGGCCCCCAGCGCATAATGTTTCGAACGCGGCAGCAGGGCTCGCAATCCTTCCAGTTCATTATCCGTGATGCCGAGCGTAGAGCGATGGCTGTCCAACCACCATCCGACCACCGATGCCACGGTCCGGCTTTTCAGGACGGTCACATATTCGATGACCTTGGCTGGATCGAGATACTGAACGAGATCGAGGGATGGCAAGACTTCCTCGATTCCTCCGGTGATATCGAACCGATGCAGCACGTCAACCACGGTCCGCTCGATCGCGGTCACCCGGATCATCTGGCCGAGGCGATCCTTTGTGGTGGTCAGGATATCGACCTTCCCGGCGTCAACCAGAGCCTTGGGCGGATTGATGAAGCGGCATGCGCCGAACGGCAGAACCACCTGCTCCGTCCGGCCTACGCTGATAAGCTGAACCTGATTGAACTCGGAATAGGCGATCCCGTGCAGTTCAAGGGCCGAATGATAGCCCAACACGCCGTCCGGCCGCAGTTTGGCCGCGGCAGCAAAGCGGTCAACCATGAACCCCTGTGCCTTCAAATGCGGTGGAACGGCGGCAAAGACTCCACGGCTGACTCGTTTGATATTGCCCGCCCGCAGATGGTGACCGAGAAGACTGGTTACCGTGGCCGCATCGGGAGGATGGCCAAGCGCCGCCGCGAACGCCTCCCGAGTAAACACGGGATTGGCGGACAGGAAGGCCGTCGTTTTGTGCGGTCGCGAAGCCATGGTTCCCATTCTCGCATCAAACCACCTATTATATTGGCGCTTGTACGCAAAATTATCAACCATCACTGTGTCTCTGGCTCAACAGATTAAGTTTATGATCGTGCACCAAACAGGCAAGATAATTGGCGGTTTAGCGCATATAGGCCATCAATCTTCAGTCCTGCAAACCTGGCTCCAACGCCTCGACCGAAACTCTGTCGACCTCGGCAAGGACAAGCGCATACTCGTCAAAGGCGGCCGGCTTGATCC
>DATNIV010000117.1:0-9352 GCA_035604255.1 Telmatospirillum sp.
CGCTGCGTGCCGCCGGTTATGTCATGTTCCTGTGCGATACCCATGATCGCCCGGATCTGCAGGACGATTACCTCTACGCCATGCGCTCGCAGGGCGTTCAAGGCTACGTTCTCGTCAGTTGTGTGCCCAGTCCCGGCCTCAAGGAATTTGCCGACGCCGGGGCCCCCATGGTCTTCGTCAGCCGGCGCAATCCGTGCGGCGTCGGCGCCTTCGTCGGCATCGACAACATCAAGGCCGGCGCCGATGCGGCGGACTATTTGTGGTCTTGCGGCATGACGGAAGCGGCCGTTCTCCATCCATCCCACGACTCGTCGGTCACCCGCGATCGCGTGAGCGGATTCTGCGACCGCCTTCGAACCTTGGGATTGAGTCCAGACAAGATCTTCGACGCCACGGCGCCGGGCCTGTCTCACAAAGATATCGGATATGAAGCCGCGCGCACGCTGGCGGCCGAGCGATATTGGCCGCGCGCCATGATGTGCGTCAGCGACCAGATCGCGTATGGCGCCCACCGCTGCGCCCGGGAAAACGGCGTCTCGATTCCTGACGATTGCGCCCTTGTCAGCATCGACGGCAATGCCCTCAACGCCTGGCTGGCGCCCTGGTTGGCGTCCGTCCGCGTTCCGCACGGCGATTACGGGCGGCAGATCGTCGAACTGCTGATCAGCATCTGGGGGGGCGCCGAACCCTCGGAACGAATTTTGCCGCACCAACTCGACGGAAGATCATCCCTCTAAAAAAAAGTTGCCCGTGAATAAAGTCGAGCCGCGCGAAGCGAGTGACTTTTTCACACCCAACTAAAAAAGGGCGGCCCAATGGGCCGCCCCTTCTCGTTCAGGCGCCAAATGCCAAAACCGCTTAAATGACGGCGACGGTCTCGGCCTGCGGCCCCTTCTGTCCCTGGGTAATGGTCAAACGAACCCGCTGATCGGGCTCCAGGCTGCGCAACCCGGATTTTTCGAGGGCACGGATATGCACGAACACATCCTTCCCGCCATCGTCCACCGCGATAAAGCCAAACCCTTTATCGGCGCTGAAGAACTTAACCCGCCCTTCGACCGTCGGACCCGGCTCGCCACGCGGCGCGAAACCACCAGCATCACGCGGGGCGGCGGGGCGGCGGGGCGCAGCCGTGGACACATCCACAGAATGCACCGTCACCACCTGCGGCCCCCGTTGCCCTGGCCCCAAGTCACAAACCACGGTTGCGCCTTCGCCCACTTCACCAACCCCGGCCCGCTCCAAAGCCGAGATATGCAGGAAGGCATCCGGAGAGCCATCGGTGGGAGAAACAAAGCCAAAGCCCTTGGTGGCATTGAACCATTTCACCGTCGCCGAAATATTGGCTTGCTCAACCGTCGGGCGGTTGAAATCCGCCCTGGGGCGTTGCGCTACTGGCGCGGGCTCGAACCCACCGCCGAAATCGCCAAAATCGTCGCGGCGCTGCCCGCCGGTGCGTCGGCGGTGCTCAGACCTATCACGCTGCCATGACATGTGTAGTGCTCTTTCCGTTCAGTTATCGTCAAAAAATTTTCCAGAGGCTTGGCGACTTTCGTCCACCGTGGCGCCCTCCAGCACTCCCGGTGCCACCGCCGGGTTGTGTCTTCTCTCTATTTCAGTACAAAGCTCGCCTCTTCTTATCCTCACCCTTGGCCGCCGCCCCACCAGCCAATCGCAAAAAGCGCCGCATGGCAGCGAAACGTCAAATCATAACATTAAAAAACGGCTTTGGCATCCGCTTCTTCTTCTGACCAATGGGCAATGGCGACATTGGTATGAACAAAGGCAGCTTAAACATTAAACTGTCGACGAAAGAGCTCACCATATCACAATGCAAAAAAGACTCTCCAATCACCGGTCGATGCACCCAGTATCTTTAAGGGATTTTCGCTCAACGATTGGTTATTGACATAATGCCGATATATTTCCATCGATTGACCACTGCCCGGAATGAAAATCCCCCGGCAGGCCCCGATAAAGACAGTCCTCACCGTCCAAGCAACCCATCGATTTCCCGTTGATCGAACCTGCTTTCACTACCGTGGATGATGGCGCTCGCGATATCCATCAACTTTTGGAGAGCCCGAGACGAGTCGGAGCAGACCATCCGCAGTTCGCCCGCATCACCACTCTCGGTGATCAAGGGCTCAATCCGTTCGACCGCTGTCGCGATCAGGATATTCATTTGCGCGATCACGTCTTCGAACGGCTTTCGGAAACGCGGTGGCACATGTTCATAGGCTTCGACCGCCAAGTCCTTGTCGCGAAACTGGCTATCACGGAAATGATCCTGATAGCTCTTGGGGTGCCACGCCTGGGCATCCTCGAGGCATTCCGTCATATCCGGAATCATTTCCAGCATCATGACGATTTCATTGAAATGGTTCAGATAGTCGGTCGCCAATAACGTCTGCGGATTGATGTTCGTTCCTTCGGCCTTCGCGCTGAATTCGCGAAATTCCGCATCCTCGTCAGGAACGGCGTCCCCCACATTCACGCTTTCCATTCCGCTTATCGATCCCCCCGGCCCATTTCATTCAGCCCCGACGAATTTTTGCCTGGCGCTAAACGATCACTCACTCCGGCCACGATGGTAGGGGTGGTTGGCGAGAATGCATTCAGCACGATAGAGCTGCTCCGCCAACATGCCCCTGACCAGCATATGAGGCCAAGTCATCAAACCAAATGATAGAAGAAAATCGCCCCGATTTCGCACATTTTCGCTGTGCCCATCGGCGCCGCCAATCACAAAGGTCAAATGATTGCGCCCAGTGTCCCGCCAAGCCGCCATGCGTTCGGCGAACAGAAGGCTATCGATCTGTTTCCCGCGCTCGTCGAGAACAACCAGAATATCGCCCGCCGGCACTTGCGCAAGCAGCAGCTCACCTTCCCGCGCCACCCTTTCCGGCACCGAAAGCGGGCGCTTTTCCTCGACTTCCTTGACCGTCAGAGACCATCCCAGGCGCCTTCGATAATGGTCGAAGAGGTCTCGCTCGGGGCCAGGACGGGACCGACCGACCGCCGCAAGCAAAAGCTGCATTCCACTCAGCCGCCGCCCCTCCTCACAGGGATGCCGCCACGGGCGTTTCCGCGGCCGTTACTCTGGCAAGCGGCTCTTTCGCCACTTTTTCCGCCGCGGGGAGGCCCCACATGCCTTCCAAATTATAAAAGCCCCGCACTTCCGGGCGAAACAGGTGAACGACGATGTCGCCGGCATCGATCAGCACCCAATCGCCTTGGGTCATCCCTTCCACCGACACCATCAATCCCGGTCGTTTCAGCTTTTCCAGAAGATGGTCGGCCATCGCTCCGACTTGCCGCTGCGAACGGCCTGTCGCGATGACCAGATGGTCACCAATCGACGAACGCCCTCGCAGATCGATCACCAAAATGTCTTCCGCTTTGTCATCGTCGAGCGAAGTGACGACGGTTTCGACCAATTTGTCCGGGTCGAGCGGACGAAGATCCGTCTCGGAAATGGTGTTGCTCCTCTTAAAAGTCGATCGTATGACGACGTTTTCCATGCCGGTCATCATTGACCGGCCTGAATAAGGCGAATGGCTGTCGCCGACGCGGGATGCCGCTTCAGATGCAAGAACGCCCAGGCGGGGGGAGGCACGCGCGTCAACAAGACGCTTCGGCGAGCCGAAAGCCGATACCGGGCGAAACGCTGCGCCGCCTTTCCAGCCAATGATTGATAAGAATATGGACTGCGATCGAAAACCGCAACCGCAACGCGCTGAAATATCGTCTCCCAGCGATCCCAGCGACTGATTTGCTGGAGATTGTCGGCCCCCATCAACCACACGAACCGAGCAGCCGGAAAGCGGCGGGTCAACACCGCCAGGGTATCGGCCGTGTAACGCGTCCCAAGGCGGGTCTCCATACCGGTCACCCGAATGGCCGGATGGCCGGTCACCCGCTCGGCAACGGCAATCCGTTCCACCAGCGGCGCCATGCCGTCGGTCGGTTTTAGCGGGTTTTGCGGCGCGACCAACCACCACACCTCGTCAAGACCCAAGCAATGCAGGGCCTGCAAACTGATATGGCGATGCCCGGCATGCGCGGGGTTGAAAGACCCGCCCAGCAAGCCGATGCGCTTGCGCCCGCGATTGCCCCACGGATTGGGAGCCAACGGCAATGCTCGCCCACGCGCCGGAAGAGAGGGGCTCAGGACCGGACCTGCCCGGAACCTCTGACCACATATTTAAAACTGGTCAGTTGCTCCACACCCACCGGCCCGCGCGCATGCAGCTTGCCGGTGGAGATTCCGATTTCCGCCCCCATGCCGAATTCACCGCCATCGGCGAATTGGGTCGAGGCATTGTGCAGCACGATGGCGCTGTCCACCTGAGCAAAAAAGGCCGCCGCCGCCGTCGCATCGGCGGTGATGATGCTCTCGGTGTGGTGAGACCCGTAGCGTTCGATATGAGCGATGGCGTCCTCGACCCCGTCGACCAGCTTCACGGCGATGACCGCGTCGAGATATTCGGTCGACCAATCCGCCTCGCAGGCCGGCTTCACCCGAGCGTCAATCGCCTGGGTCGCCGCATCGCCGCGGACTTCGCAGCCGGCATCGAGCAGATCGCCGACAAGCGCCGGCAAATGACTCGCCGCCACCCGGCGGTCGACCAGAAGCGTTTCGGTGGCGCCGCAAATACCGGTTCGCCGCATTTTCGCGTTGAGCACCACATGGCGCGCCATCGCGAGGTCGGCGGCGCCGTCCACATAGGTGTGGCAGTTGCCTTCCAAATGCTGGAACAGCGGAATACGGCTCTCCGCGATGACCCGTTCGATCAGCGAGCGTCCGCCACGCGGCACGATGACATCGATCACCCCGCTCATCGTCAGCATGACGCCGACGGCGGCGCGGTCACGGGTCGGCACCATCTGGATGCAGGCCGCTGGCAGGCCGGCCACGGACAGACCATCCTGCAAGCAGGCGAGAATGGCCGACGACGAGCGGAAGCTTTCCGAACCGCCCCGCAGGATGGTCGCGTTTCCCGACTTCAGGCAAAGCGCACCGGCATCCGCCGTGACGTTGGGACGACTTTCGTAAATGATGCCGATCACGCCGATCGGCACCCGGACGCGGGCGATATCGAGACCATTGGGACGCTGCCAGCGCGCCATCTCCTGACCGACCGGATCGGGCAGAGCGGCGATGTCCTCCAGGCCCTTGGCCATCGCCTCGATACGGTTTTCGTCCAGGGTCAAGCGGTCGAGAAGCGCTGGCGTCAGCCCCTTGGCGATCCCGTCCGCCACATCCTCGCCATTGGCTGCCGCAATCGTCGCCTTCGATCGGCGCAAAGCCGCCGCACCCGCCAGCAAGGCGGCGTTCTTCTGGGTCGTACTCGCCTGGGCCAACTGACGGGCGGCGAGGCGCGCCGCCGCTCCCAAATCGGCCATCAGACTTACGACGGTGGCAAGGGCGCTTTTGTTCATGTCTCGATCACCAAATCGTCACGGTGAATGATCTCGTCGGGCCCACGGTATCCCAACACGCTTTCGAAGTCGCCACTCTTGCGCCCGATGATGCGGCGCGCGTCCTCGGCCGAATAGGCGGACAAACCGACGCCGACCGGATGCTCGTCCCGATCGACCACGACCACGGCGTCACCCTTCTGGAAGTCGCCATCGATGGCGACCACGCCAGCCGGCAGCAGACTCCCCCCTTTGGCCAAGGCCCGCTTCGCCCCGGCATCGACCGTCAGCATCCCTTGCGGTTTGACCGATCCGGCGATCCATTGCTTGCGCGCCGTCAGCGGCTCTTCCGCCGGATGAAACCAGGTGCATCGTCCGCCTTCCTCCATGACCTTCAAGGGATGCAGCGGTTTGCCCGGCGCGATGGCCATGCGACAGCCCGCCGCCAAAGCGATGCGGGCCGCCTGCAGTTTGGTGATCATGCCCCCGGACCCCAGCGCGCTGACGGGATCGCCGGCCATCGCCTCGATTTCGGGCGTCAGCTCGGCCACCTCGGCGATGAATTGGGCGGTCGGATCCTGCTTCGGATTGGCGGTATAAAGGCCATCGATATCGGAAAACAGCACCAGGGTATCGGCGCTGATCATCTGCGCGACACGCGCCGCCAAGCGATCGTTGTCGCCGAACCGGATTTCCTGGGTCGCCACCGTGTCGTTTTCATTGATCAACGGCACGGCGCCCAAGCGCAGCAAGGTTTCCAGGGTATTGCGCGCGTTCAGATAGCGCCGCCGATTTTCCGAATCATCCAAGGTCAACAGCAGTTGGGCGACGCTCAAACGATGATCGGCCAGGGTTTCCTGATAGGCGTGGGCCAGACGGATTTGCCCCGTGGCCGCCGCCGCCTGCTTCTCATTGAGCCGCAAGGCTCCGGCCCCCAGCCCCAGATGACGGCGCCCCACCGCCACCGCCCCGGAGGTGACGACGATAACCTCCTGACCCCGCGCCCGACAAACCGCGATGTCGTCGCAAAGGGCGTTCAGCCAGGGGCGATTGATTTCGCCATCGCCGCCGACGAGCAGGGCCGAGCCGATTTTCAGCACCAGACGACGCGCCGTGGCGAGAGGACTCATTCCTCTTCGTCCCCCGAGTCCGCCTCGGCCCAATCATCGTCGTCGTCTTGGTCGAGGGCCGGACGCCACGTCTTGGTCACGCCGCTGGTTGCGGCGGCGGCCAATGGCCCCGCCCCCACCGCCTCCCGGCTCGCCTTGATGTCGCCCAAAAGGGCGTACAATACGTCCTTGAGGCCGATTCCCGCCGCTCCCGACAAGGGGAAAACCCGCGCGCCAGCGGCCGCGGCCTTCAAGGCCGCCAGCTTTTCTTCGATCTCTTCAGGCACCAGGGCGTCGCATTTGTTGAGCGCCACCACCTCGGGCTTGCCCTCCAGCCCACCGCCATATTGATCCAACTCGCCGCGCACCACGCGGTAGGATTGGGCCACATCCTCGGCCGTTCCATCGATCAGATGCAACAACACCCGGCATCGCTCGATATGCCCGAGGAACCGATCGCCCAGACCGGCGCCTTCATGCGCGCCTTCGATCAGGCCGGGAATATCGGCCAGAATGAATTCTTCCGATCCGACCGTGGCGACGCCCAGATTGGGATGCAAGGTGGTGAAGGGATAATCGGCGATCTTCGGCCGCGCTTTGGTCACCGCCGCCAGGAAGGTCGATTTTCCGGCATTGGGCAGTCCGACCAGACCGCAATCGGCGATCAGCTTCAGTTGCAGCCACAGCCACATTTCCTTGCCCGGCCAGCCGGCATCGGCGCGCCGGGGCGCCTGGTTGGTCGACGTCTTGTAATGGGCGTTGCCGAACCCGCCGTCGCCGCCTTTGAGGAACATGATGCGCTGGCCCGCTTCGGTCAAATCGGCGAGCACGTCCTCTTTGTCTTCCGACAGAAGCTGCGTGCCGACCGGAACGCGCAACAGGATATCGGACCCCTTGCCGCCGGTCTTGTTGCGCCCCATGCCGTGATGGCCTTTCTCGGCCCTGAAATGCTGTTGATAGCGGAAATCGATCAGGGTGTTGAGATTGGCCACGCATTCGATGATGACATCGCCGCCGCGGCCGCCGTCGCCGCCGTCGGGGCCACCGAATTCGATGTATTTCTCGCGCCGGAACGCGCAGGCGCCGGCGCCGCCGTCACCGCTTTGGACAAAGATCTTGGCTTGGTCGAGGAATTTCATTTGTCCACTGTCCGGTTAAAAGCAAAAAAGGGGAATGGCGAACCATTCCCCTTTTTTCTTTTCGGCGAAAGCGACGGGGAGTCGAACCGCTCAGGCGGCCGGCTTCACCGACACGTAAGTCCGTCCCAACGCCTTCTTCACGAACTCAACCTGGCCCTCGATCAGAGCGAACAGGGTGTGATCGGTACCGATACCGACATTGGAACCAGGATGGTACACGGTGCCGCGCTGACGCACGATGATGTTGCCGGGAATCACGACCTCACCGCCGAACTTCTTGACGCCGAGACGACGCCCTGCGGAGTCGCGGCCGTTGCGGGAACTACCGCCAGCCTTTTTATGAGCCATGGATCAAACTCCTTAATGGACTGACAAAGGATCAGACGCCGGCGATGCCGGTGATGCGGAGCACGGTCAGCTCCTGCCGATGACCCTTCTTGCGCCGATAGTTCTGCCGACGCTTTTTCTTGAAGATGATGACTTTTTCGCCACGGGTCTGCTCAAGCAGAGTGGCGGTAACACTGGCGCCGGCCACCGTAGGCGCGCCAACATTATCGTCGACCATAAGAACCTGGTCGAGCGTAACGGTGTCACCTGCCTGGCCCGGCAGCTTTTCGACGCGGATGACGTCGTTCGGGGCAACCTTATATTGCTTGCCGCCGGTCTTGATGACTGCGAACATGACCTTAATACCATTCACACAAACGGAACCCAGCGGGCCAAAAGGCTCGCGGCGAGAGGCGGGAAATATACCGACAAGCCTTCTCCTGTCAACCAGGAATCTGCGAACGCGGAGCAAACGGGGAAAAGCGGCCGTTCCCACCTCGCATTTTTCTCACGTCCTCTTCGTCGGAGGGCACCGAACAGGCCGCCGCGATACCGTCTTTCCGCTCGATCGGCCAGCCGCGCGCCCAAGGGAGCTGCCCTCCAGGCAACCGCGCGACAGTCGCCGAAACGACTTCCTTCGTCACACCTCGTCAAAGCGGTTGCGCCACGAAAAGGCTTATACTACATTCCGCCCTTCCCGAAGCGGAGGGGTGCCAGAGCGGCCGATCGGGGCGGTCTCGAAAACCGTTGTACCAGCGATGGTACCGTGGGTTCGAATCCCACCCCCTCCGCCAATTCTTTCGTTCGCAGTTGTTCGCCACTGCGGGCGAAGGCATTGAAAAATAGCCCATTTCCCATTATTATCGACCTATTTCCATCCGTTCCCGTTCACCCGAGAGTGTGGGTAAACGCGTCAACGGCATGGGTAGAGGTGTGGGTAAGACAGGTTGGGCGGACATGGCGCAATTTGTGGGCAGGCTCACCGCGCTCAAGGTTCTCAGAACGAAGACGCCTGGCATGTACGCCGACGGTGCCGGCCTTTATCTGCAAGTAACCGGCGATGGCGCCGCCCATGTCGCGAAATCCTGGATTTTCCGTTTCACCCTACGCGGACGGTCGCGCGAGATGGGGTTGGGCTCGCTGGCGACCTTCGGCTTGGCGGAGGCACGCGCCAAGGCCGCCGAATGTCGGCGGCTGACCTACGACGGCATCGATCCCATCGAAACCCGCAAGGCCGCCCAAGCCAAAGCCGCGCTCGACGTGGCGAAGACGCTGACCTTCAAGGACTGCACCGAGCAGTATATTGCCGCACACCGCTCCGGCTGGCGCAACGCCAAGCATGCGGCGCAATGG
>DATNIV010000118.1:0-5752 GCA_035604255.1 Telmatospirillum sp.
CCGGGAAAGCCGCTGTGTCTGGCGGTGACCCAAGGCAAGCCCGTGGTGATCCTGCCGGGTTTTCCGACCTCGGCGACATTCACCTTTCACGAATTCGTCGCACCTGTGTTGCGCGCTTTTGCCGGTTTGCCGCCGCTGCGTCGCGAAAGCCTTGCGGCGCGCTTGCCGGTCAAGATGGTCTCGCAACTCGGGCGGACCGAATATGTGCTGGTGTCTTTGGCGGAGCGTCCCGATGGCGGTCTGGCCGCCTATCCGATGGGAAAGGCGTCGGGAGCGGTGACGGCCTTCTCGCTGGCCGACGGTTTTTTTGCCATTCCGGCGCAAAGCGATCTGGCTCCCATGGGAAGCGACGTCGAGGTGACCTTGATCGGCAAGACGACGGGTCCGGCCGATCTCATGATCATCGGCAGTCACTGCGTCGGTCTCGATTATCTGGTCGGCGTCCTGGCTCGCGAGGGGGTGACGGCCAAGGTGCTCTCCGTCGGTAGTACGGCGGGATTGATGGCGGCCAAGCGCGGCGAGTGCGACATTGCCGGCATCCATCTGATGGACCCGGTGACGGGCGTCTACAACCGTCCCTATTTGGACGAAAGCCTTCATCTCGTTCGCGGCTACGGCCGCCTGCAAGGCGTCGTTTTTCGCGCCGGAGATCCGCGCTTCACAGGGTGCGACGCGGCAGGCGCGATCGCGGCGGCCGGACTCGACGCCCGTTGCCTGATGGTCAACCGCAATGCCGGCAGCGGGACGCGACTCCTGATCGATCGGTTGCTGGGCGACGTGCGGCCAATGGGTTACAGCCATCAGACCCGGTCGCACAATGCGGTGGCGGCCGCCATCGTGCAAAAGCGTGCGGATTGGGGTGTGGCGATCGAGACGGTCGCACAGCGATACGGTCTTGGCTTTCTGCCCTTGCAGGCGGAGGACTATGACTTCGTCATCCCCGTCATGAGACGGGAGAGACTAGCGGTTCGCCGCTTCTTGGCACTTCTCGAAGATCCCGTCGTGCGCGCCGAACTGGCTCGAATGGGATTTCAGACGATTTGATCACGGGCATGATTTCGACGCCATAAGCGTTGTCATCACCCGTTTGGGCGATGTGTCATGCTGCATGTGCGTTCTATATTGCACTGCAGCAGATACGGGAGGCGGTTTTCTTTTTGGGCGCTATCTGCCGGATTTATCCGCATTGACCTTGGGATTTGCTCGGGAAGGGCGTCAATCGCGAGGTCATGCCAAGATGGAGCTTGAGCATGAAACTGATATCTCTCTTGGTCGCAGCCGCCGTCATTGGGTTGTTATTTCTTGTGGGAGCATCCTCGCGCATTGTTCATTTTCCGGTCGCGTTGCCCGTGTTCGCCATCGCTCTTATGGGCATCGTCGGGATGGCACGGGTCCGCACAAAGCGGACGAAGGCCGATTTGTCGGCATCGGTGCCGGACAATATTTTTCCCGCGCAATAGGGAGGCGGGAAGGCTCCAGGGGCACCCGCCGATCGGATTTGCTAAAAGTTGACGCGCGGGCGGAATGCGAAACGATTGTCGTCGGCCGATGGTCCTGACACCGCCTGCGATTGTTTCCACAGGCCCTGGGTACTTTGATAGGCGGTTTTGTTCCAAATATGGGTCAGGCCATAGATGGCGGCGGCGTTCCAGTGGTCGCCGAACCAATGCTGGCGGAAACCGCCGAAACCGCCCTGCGTGACGAGCCTGTATTTCTCATACCAGCGTTGTCGGCTCGGATATGAGAAATACAGGCTAGGGATGGCCGCCACCCCAGGCCAATTTCTGCAAAAGAAAATCTCTCAGTGCCACTCCCACGCGTCCGAGTCCGGCTCCGGCGTCGGTCAGAGCGATGTCGAACAGGGGCAACGCTGGAAATCCATCCTCCTCGGTCAATTCCCGGAGTTCATCGGTCATGCTGCCCGCGCGGATCACGCCGACCGCGAGTCCGGCTTCGATGGCCGCGCGCATTGCCGAGGCGTTCGCGCTGATATAGGCGATTCGCCAGGCCCGATGATGGTGCTCCAGACTCTCGATCGCCCATTTTCGCAGCAGACTTCCCTCGGGTAATACCGCCAGGGGCAAAGGTTCAGCCCTATGGGTTTGGTGTCGTGCCGAGGTAACCCAGACCGCGCGCTCTCGGACAAGAACTGTTCCCGCCGTCGTGCCTGCCGGCTCAAGCGCAATGACCAAATCAAGGTCCGCGCCGAAAGCCGCCTCGCGGAACGACACGCCAGGCAACACTTCGATCCGCACGGCGGGATATCGCCCGGAAAACTCCGCTAGTAACGGAGGCAAAATATGGACCGCATAATACGTCACCGCACCAAGGCGCACGGAACCGGCGATCTGATCGGGGCGGACGCTGGCAAGGGCTTCGTCGTTCAATGTCAACATCTTCCGGCCGAAGGCCAGCAGGCTTTCTCCGTCGTCGGTAAATCGGAGCGTGCGCCGACCCCGATCGATCAAGGAGACACCGGCGAGCTCCTCAAGCCGTCTGATTTGAATGCTGACAGCTGCCTGGGTTTTGTTGAGCGCGTGCGCCGCCTCCGTGAAGCTGGCGTGTTGGTGAACGGCGATAAGGGTGCGCAAGAGGTCCAGTTCGAGCAAGGGAGAGCGCAACGAAGCCCGACGATCCTTTGCCGACCCGATCTTCTGTATTGTTTCCGCCACGGTGGCCTCGCCCAATTGCTCCATTACTAATGACCTATCGAGATCGAATCAAATTGTCAACGATACCTGTAGATGTGATTCATAAAAAAAATTTATTTCACAAATAACCATTAGTCGTTTGGTTCGTGTTACATGGAAATGTATATACTATAGAACGTTTCCAGCCGCTATTCTGATCTGCAAGGAAATCGTTAGTATGACAGCTACTCGGAGGGAGCGTTTCGATATTGTTGTTATCGGTGGGGGAGCCGCAGGCGTCGCCGCCGCAGTTTCCGCAGCGCGCCTTGGTGCGAAAACGGCGCTTGTCGAACGATATGGTTTCCTTGGTGGTGCCGCGACGAATTCCCTCATTTTGACCTATGACGGCTTTTTCTACCGCCGGCCCCGTCCCGAGTGGGCCATCGGCGGAATCGGGCGTGAACTTCTCGATCGTCTTGAGAAATTCGAAAACAAGGTCGCTCCCATTCTGTCCTCCAACGGCAATTGGGTCGTCCCATTCAATCCGGAATCGGCGAAAGCCGCTTTCGATGATCTCGTCATCGAAGCCAAAGTATCCGTCCGGATGCATGCGATGCTGGTCGATGCGCGTCGCGTCGCCGATCGCATCGAGGCGGTGGTTGTCGCCGACCACGCAGGCCGTTTCGAGATCGCCGCCGATAGCTTTGTCGATGCCAGCGGCGAGGGGGATCTGGCGGCTCTTGCCGGCGCTCCCATGGCCGAGAGGGATCCTGCGAAGCAAGCGGCATCGCTTTGCGCCCGCATCGGGGGCATCGCGCGCGACGTCAAGATCGATTCGGTCACGCTTACCAACGTTTGCGCGGCGGTTCCTTCCGCCGAAAGACCGGCCACGCTTCGCGCCAACGGGGGGTTCCTACTGCGCCTGGAGGAGAACGACGACTTTTGGTGGATGGGGACCGACATTTCCACGGACGGGCTTTCGTCGGAGAGCCTCACGCAAGCGGAACAGAATTGTCGGGCCACGGCGTGGGCTTTCATCCGCCGATTGCGCTCGGTTCCCGGATGTGAACGGGCGACCCTGGTCGCCACGGGAGCGCAACTGGGTATTCGTGAAACACGTCATCCCATGGCGCGCTATATGCTCAGCGAAGCCGAAGCAACCGAAGGGCGAAGAGCCACAACCGCGATCGGACGCGCCGCCTGGCAGATGGAGCGGCATGATGCCCCCGGCCGACCGAGTCTGGCGTTCATCGGTGGTGACGGCTTCTTTGATATCCCCGCCGACGCGACCCGATGCGCGGAAATCGAAAATCTTTGGCTCGGCGGGCGAACGATCGGAGCCGACCGCGGCGCCTTCAGTTCGCTGCGTGTCATGGGAACCGCTTTCGCCATCGGACAGGCGGCGGGCGCCGCCGCCGCCTTGGCCGCGCGGGGAACAACCGATTATGTTGCGCTTCGCCAAGCGCTTCTCGATCAAGGAGCCATCCTCTGATACCACGTCGTGGTGATCGAAACCGATCACCAGCCCTCAAACGCCGGGCGCAAAAGCAAAAAAATGCGGAAAGTCCCGCATGGAGAGGAAACGGATGTCTATCGCAAGAAAAAATACGATCATTGTCTGCGAGGTGGCCGGAAATACGGCCGCCCCTTTGCCTCGTTATCGGTGGGTTATTTTGCTGGTGGCTTTTTTGGTCCTGGTGACCAGTTTCATCGTCCGCCTCGCTTGGGGAAATGCCGCCATCGGTGTCCGCGACTCATTGTCCCTCGGCGCCACGACACTCGGTTCCTTCGTCACTGCCTTCTACATCGGATATGTCATCGCCAATACTTTCGGAGGATTTGCCGCCGATCGTTTCGGGCCGAGCCGAGCCCTCTTCTGTGCCCTTCTTCCTCTCGGCGTTTTCACCTTTTGTTTTGGCTTCGTTGGTAACCTCTATCAAGGACTGGCAATCCAAGCCTTGATGGGGCTTTCGGCTGGAATAAATTTTTCCGCGACGACGAAAATCGTCAGCGCATGGTTTCCTCCGGCCCATCGTGGCGGAGCATTCGGTCTTTTGGCGACGGCGTCCTCCATCCCGATCATTATTGCGAATGCGACCTTTCCCTACATCATTCAAACGTTCTCATGGGGAGCCCTTTATCGAGGATTGGGCGGCTTCACCATTCTCATCGCGACGATCTGCTTCTTCACGTTGCGCGACACTCCCTTGGAACAGGCAACTCAAGATCGCGGGCCGGTCAGCAAGCCGGGAATGATCACGGCGATCCGGCAGATTCTTGGCAACCGGGATCTTGTCATCTTCGCTCTGGCCGGTTTCGGCGGCATGTGGGGAACCTGGGGATTCGCCTTCTGGTCGAATGCCCTGATGGTCAAAGGTCATGGATTTTCGCCTGTGACGGCGGGTGCGATCATGGCCCTTTTCGGACTGGGCGCGGTCGTCGCCAAACCTCTTTACGGCTTTCTCTCGGATGCGCTTGGCGGCCAACGAAAAAATCTGATGATGCTGTGTTTCGTCGGTTTCGCCGTCATGCTGATGCTTTTCGGTTCGCGTGACGGTGAATTGGCGTTCAAATGCTTGGCACCGATTCTGGGCGTGACCGCCTTCGCCTATAATCCTTTGCAGACGGCGTTGCTCTCCGAACTGATCGGCAAAAACACGGTCGGTACGGCGGCTGGCTTGAACAACGCCTTCTGGCAACTCGGAAGCATGATTGTTCCTGTCGTCGTCGGCTTCGTCTTCGAACAGACCAGTTCCTTTTACGCCGCCTTTGCCGTCCTTGCCTGCGGTCCCTTGCTCGGAGCCATCTGCATGGCTTTCGTGCACGAGCCGGATATGAAATCGAAAGACTGAATGGCCGCGCCGAACTCTCCAACGGCTTGTTGGCGGTTTACATGCGCAGACGGAAAATTGACCGTAATCGCCGATTATGTTAGTGTGTACTCACTTACTTAAATCGGCGGGGTGACCATGCGTGTGCGCAAGAGTGCCGGGGAAAGACGAGAGGAGATCATTGCCGCCGCTTTGGTCTTGATCGATCGTGGTGGACCGGCGGCGGCGACGACGACCGCGATTGCCGAGCGCGTCGGCGTCAGTCAGGCGGCGATCTTCCGGCATTTTCCC
>DATNIV010000119.1:0-2016 GCA_035604255.1 Telmatospirillum sp.
AGAACGGCCAAAGCTGCCGTCGGAAAGCTTGGCGATGACGGCTCCGGCCCCAGGGCCGTCGTCGATCAAAACGACACCTGCGTCAAAAGAGACGGCAAAAACCGCGCCCAATGCGGCCCAACCATCGCCGCCAGCAGCCGAAACGCCGGTTCCGGCAACCATGAAGCCGAACGTCGAGCCACCTCGTGACGCCAATCCGCCGCCACCGGCGACCGCCGCTCAACGGCCGGCGGTTACGACCGGTTCATTGCCGGTCGATGCCGAAAAGGCGTTCAGTCTCAGTGTGTCCTGGGAAAAGCCGGTGGCCGCAGCCGTTTTTCGCCGTGCCGGTTATCTATGGCTCGTTTTCGATCGTAAGCAGGACGTCGATACCAAACTGCTGCGTCGTTTGGGAGGGGACGCTGTCACTGCGGTCGAGCAAATCGCCAATCGCGACGCAACGGTCTTGCGTCTGGTGGTCCAGCCGGATTATGCGCCAAGCGTAAGACGTGATGGTCTGCTCTGGGTGGTCGATTTGATGCAACAGCCAGGCGAACCGAAAGATCCGATCCCGGTGACGGCGCCGGCAACCCTGACCAACGGAATTGGCATCGTCCTCAATGTGGCCGAAGCGGGTAACGTGGTGACGCTGCCCGATCCCGAGGTTGGCGATACGATGCTGGTGGTGCCGGTGATCACGTTGGGCGCCGGTGTTTTTCCGGGCCGTGATACCCCGGATGTCGAACTTCTTCCCACCATCCAGGGGATCGCCCTGGTGTCTCATGTCGATGGGCTCGATGTGCGGTCGACACGGGGGAGTGTGTCCATCGGAATGCCGACCGGCGCAGGATTGCGATTGTCCTCCGATGCCAGTCGTCCGGTGTCCTCCGTGAAACGGTCGTCGCGCGAGGGGTTCTTCGACGTTGGCACCTGGAAACGCGGCGGCCCCGAAGCGTTTGCCGAGGAGCGGCGCACTTTCGAAGCCGGGTTGTCGATGATTCCTCCGTCAGGCCGAAGTGGCGCGCATATGGAGGCGGCTCAATTCTTTTTCGCCAACGGGTTTGCTGCGGAAGCGTTGGGATACTTGCGCATGGCGGCGGATGAAGAACCGACCCTTGTCGACAGTGGTCCGTACCGTGCCTTGCGGGGGGCTTGCCAACTGTTGATGGGGCGGTGGGACATGGCCATGGCCGACTTGGACAGTCCGTTGGTCAAGGATGATCCGGAAAGCCGCGTGTGGCAGGCGGCCGCCCATGCGGCCGCAAGCGAGTCTCCGGCCAGTTGGAGCCCCGCCCTGGCAGCTGGATTACCCATCATCGGCAATTATCCAAAGCCCTTGATGTGGCCGATGGCGGTGATCTCGGCTAAAGCGGCGATCGCCGCCGGCGACGACGATGCCGCCCAGAAATCTCTGGATATTCTCGATCGCTCTCTTCTCTCTCCGCGAGACGAGGTATTGCTTGACTATATTCACGGCGCCTACAACGAGATGAGTGGGCAATTCGATCGGGCGCTCGACGACTATGATCACGCCGCCACGGGAAATAACCGCGAATATCGTGCCAAGGCCTTGTTGGCGTCGACGGAACTGTTGCTGAAGATGGGGCGCATCACGCCGCAAATCGCGGCTGACAAGCTCGATCGGCTGCGGTTTTCCTGGCGCGAGGAAAATTTTGAGTTTGGCTTATTGAGGCGACTTGGGGAATTGCAGAGTCAGGCCGGCGATTATCCCAATGCATTGCGGTCTTTGCGGTCCTTGATCAACAATTATCCTGACAATAAGGGGACGCCGGCGGTATCGAAGATGATGTCCGATACTTTTTCCAAACTGTATCTCGATGGGGCCGCGGATATCATGTCGCCGGTTTCGGCGATCGGGCTTTACGACGAATTTCGCGATTTGACTCCCACTGGCGCCAAAGGCGATGAAATGATCCGCCGGTTGGCGGATCGTCTTGCCGCGGTTGATCTGCTCGACCGGGCGGCGGACCTCCTGAAGCACCAGGTTTCTTTTCGGCTTCAGGGGCTCGACAAAGG
>DATNIV010000120.1:0-12410 GCA_035604255.1 Telmatospirillum sp.
AGGCGAGACCAAGCGGGATTGATGCCTGCGGCGCTCATTTTATCTGTGTTCATCTGTGAGCCGCGAAGCGGTATCCGGGTTCATCTGTGTTCCCTGAAAGTCGCCAAGCTCCCAAAACTTTCAGTATTTCCCATCGCGGCATAACTGTGCGCATGTCCTGGCGCTTCTACGGGGATGACGACAATAAAGGCTGGGAAATCGTCCTCTCCAGATAACTGATGACAGGCCTAGCATTTTGCGACCCGATTGGATCAGTTTGCTCCGTCATGGCCGGGCTTGACCGGCCATCCATGAGGACCCCCGGATCAAGTCCGGGGGTGACGAAAACGGAGAGTGATTCAACCCGATCGCAAACGGCCCTGATCTGGATTTCACCGTTACGCGACGATCGCATGTATTTCACGATTGGCGACGACCAGCATCGCCAGATCGCATGATTCGGCGGCCATCAGTTCGGTGATGAGCTTATCGACGCCTTCGACGTGATCCTCCTTCCGCCGGACCCATTCATCGATGAGATCGGAGCCCGCGCCTCCATTTTGCGATGCGATGCTGGCAGTAATTTTCCGTTGATGGTTGTTCAGATCTTCGACCAGACCGGCAACGGCCCGCCTTTGCCAGAGGCTGTTGACCGACAGCTTTTGCGCGGTCGCGCGCAACCATTCGAGCCCGAACCGCGTTCCGCACAGGAGATAGAGTTGACTGGCGTCGGCCAACGAGATGTCGGGGGCCGCCTCCAGGATTCCCCGGATATCCCAGATGGCCGGCAGAATTTCCATCTGGGCAAGCCGGTCGGCAAGTTCGGCTGGCACGCCGTCCTCAACCAAAGCGGCCTTGCGCATGGTCAGACGTCCGTCCAAGACATCATTGGCGGACGCCAGCGCCGTCCCCATCGCAAGAACGATCGGTGCATAGCGATCAATCGCCGCGCCAATGAGAAAATTCTCTCCCTCCGCCTGCAAAAGACGGTGAATGGCCGTTTCGGTGACCGCGGCGGTGGCGGCGATCAGTCGATATTGGACGTCGGCCGGCACGGTTCCGTCCAACGCCTCGACAGCATGCCAATAGTCCGGCAGCCCGAAGATCTCGCGCACCGCCAAAAAGGCCCGCACCACGGACGCCGGCGCAAAGCCGTGCTGCTCGGACAGATGGAGCACCGAGGCGACACCGATACGACTGGCGACCTCATTGGCCTCCACCCGCGATAGAATCTCACGCGCCAGCCGGTGCGACGGGATCGCCTGACCGAATCTCTGGCGCAGCAGGGTCGGGAAATAGGATTGAAGATCGGCGACCAGAGCCGGATCATCGGGCAGGGACGAGGCCAAAACCTCGTCGGTCAGCCAATCCTTGGCGAAGGCGAACAAAACGGCGATTTCCGGCCGGGTCAGCCCTTGCCCGAGAGCGCGGCGCCGGTCGATCTCATCGTCATCGGGCAAGCCCTCGAGGGCGCGATCGAGATGACGATCCTTCTCCATCTTCCGCACCAGTTCGACCAACCGGTCGAACTGGTCGGCCTCCCCCCGTTCGGTGATCGAGATGCTGGCCGTCTGATGATAATTGTCGCGCAAGACCGCCGTCGCCACCTCGTCGGTCATCGACCGCAACAGATCATTGCGCTCGGCGTCGGCCAGCGTCCCATCGGCAATGAGTGCTGCCAGGAGAATCTTGATATTCACCTCATGGTCCGAACAATCGACGCCGGCCGAATTGTCGACGGCATCGATGTTGATGCGGCCGCCGCGCTGGGCGAACTCGATACGCGCCGATTGCGTCAAAGCCAGATTGGCGCCTTCCGCCACCACCGCGCAGCGCAGGTCGGCGGCGCGCACACGCAAGGCGTCATTGGCCCGGTCGCCGACCGCCGCGTCGGATTCGCCGTTGGCCCGCACATAGGTCCCGATCCCGCCGAAGAACAGCAAATCGACCGGCGCCATGAGAATTTGGCGAATCAAGTCTTCGGGACGCAGGCGCGCCGCCGAAAGGCCGAGAGCGGCAACCGCCTGGGGACTGACGGTGATGGACTTGGCGCTCCGGGCATAGATGCCGCCGCCCTCCGACAACAGAGCGGCGTCATAGTCGCTCCAACTGGAGCGGGGAAGAGAGAACAACCGGGCCCGTTCGCCATAACTGGCCGCCACGTCGGGATTGGGATCGATGAAAATATGCTCATGATTGAACACCGCCACCAGCCGTGTCTGCGGCGACTGCAACATGCCATTGCCGAACACGTCGCCCGACATGTCGCCGACGCCGACCGCGGTGAAGGCCTCGCGCTGGATGTCCCGGCCCTGTTCGCGAAAATGCCGCTTGACCGATTCCCAGGCGCCCCGCGAGGTGATGCCGATGGCCTTGTGGTCATAGCCTTGGGATCCCCCGGAGGCAAAGGCGTCCCCCAGCCAAAAGCCGCGTTCAAGAGACACCGCATTGGCGGTATCGGACAAACTGGCGGTTCCCTTGTCGGCGGCCACCACCAGATAGGGATCGTCGCCGTCATAACGGACGACCGACGGCGGCGGCGTCAGGCGACCGGCCACCAGATTGTCGGTGAGATCGAGCAAGCCGTTGATGAAGATCTTATAGCAGGCGATTCCTTCGGTAAGCCAAGCCTGCCGATCGGCCGGACGGGATTTGACGACAAATCCGCCTTTGGCGCCGGTCGGCACGATCACCGAGTTTTTCACCGTCTGCGCTTTCATCAACCCAAGGACTTCCGTACGGAAATCGTCGGGACGATCCGACCATCGCAGACCGCCGCGCGCCACCATGCCGCCACGCAAATGAATGGCCTCGACCCGCGGAGAATAGACAAAGATCTCGGTCAGCGGCCGTGGCGAGGGCAAGTCGTCGATCCGGCGGCTATCGAACTTGATGGACAGATAGGCTTTGGACTGCCCACCGGCGTCGCATTGATAGGCGTTGGTCCGCAAGGTCGCGCCGATCGCATTCAGCAGCCGACGGAGAATGCGATCGTCCTCGGACCCGCTGACCGCATCGAGCAATCCCGCCAAGGTATGTTCGAGCGCGGAGACGGCGATCGGTTCATTGGTGGCGACCAACGCCGGATGAAACTTCAACGTGAAATAGTCCGTCAGCGTCCGCGCGATCACCGGATAAGACGTCAACGCCCGCTGGATGGCGGACTCGGTCAAACGACCGTCGGCCTGCTTCAGATATTTGGCATAGGCCCTGAGCACGGTGATCCGTCGGTTGTCGAGACCGGCATTGAACAAAAGCCGGTTGAACCCATCGCTCTCCGAGCGGCCATGCCAGATCGCCGTGAACAATTCGACGAAGTCACCTTGAAGACGGCCCAGTTGCGCCTCGTCGATCGGATGGTCGATCTCGATGCCGATGTCATGCATCCACACCGAAGGCTCGGTCGTCATCGCCATTTCAAACGACGATTCGTCGATGATCCGTCCGCCCATATGTTCGAGGACCGGCAGCATCTCGTAGAGATTCACCGGATTGCCACGGCGGAAGATGGCAACCCGCAACAAGCGGCCGTCGGCCGTCGGCCCCCGCGTCAATTGCACGGCCATGCCGTCTCGGGCGGCGCCTTCAAGTCCGTTGATATGCGGAAGCGCCGCCCACACGCCATAACGGTCGCGATATTGGGCCGAGAAGCAGTGGCCGAACAGACGCCACAGACGCAGCGCCTCTTCCTCCTCGAATTGATGGGACAGCGTGCGGCGCAGCCGATCGGCCCAGGTTTCAAGGGCATCGGCGATCTGCCTGCGCAGTTTTTCGAGATCGTCCTCGGACAGGAAAAGACGCGGCGCCGCCAGTTGGAAATGCAGACATGTCAGGGCGCCGCGCGACGTCGTCACCGGTTCGCCGACCGAGGTGACCCCCGGGACGTCCGAAAGGATTTGGCAGACCTTCTCCTTCGCCGCACTGTCGTAAACGCTGCTCGGCAGAAGAACCTGGGCGAACAGGAAATGTCCGCTGCGATCCCCCCGGACCAACAGCCCGACGCGCTGCTTGTCCTGCGTCTCCAGGATTCTGACGACGGTTTCCCGCATCTCCTCGACGCTCGATGCAAACAGTTCGTCATGCGCGGTGGTTTCGAGAATGTCGACGGCGGCCCGGGCATTATGTCCGTAGGGCTGGAACCCCAGAGCCTCGATCGCCTGAGCGACCTTCGTCCGCAAGAGGGGAATGGCGCGTGGCGAGAGCGTATGCGCGGCAACGGTGAAATGACCGAGAAAAGCCCAAGCCCGCCGGTCTTCCCCGGCGCCATCCCACGCCATGACGCAATCCACGGACGGCAGCCACCCCACCGGCGACGCGATCGGCAATTTGGCGACCAGAACCGTCGCGTCGTCGTTGGTCCGCGCGGACAGAAGAGCGCGAACCTGTTGAGCGTTCTCCTCGATCCGCAAGAGCCCCAGGCGAGTCCCGATCTCGGGCTCGGGTCCGTCGACCTGCAGAATTTGGCAGGCGCCGACCACGGTAAAATGCAGCTCGCTCAGCCAAAGCAAAAACGCGCCACCCTCCCCGGTCGTGACCGTCCGCCGGGCCTCTTCCGCCAACAGGCGACAGCGTTCGGTGTCGTCGCACACCAGCCGAAGCTGGCTCATCAAGCGAAGGATATCGTCGGCCAATTCGTCTTCACCGACATCCGCCGGCGTATCCACCTCGACGCGGACAAAAGACTCTGGCCGGCCCTTGTCGCAACCGGGAGCGTGCATCGCGATCATCTTTCCGCCCGCAGCGCGCTCGACCTCAACGACAGGATGGACAATATCCTGAATGGACAGTCCTTTCGCCCGCAACAGAGCGACCACGCCTTCGACAATATGCGGCATATCGTCGGCGACCATTTCGATCGTCAAGCCACCACTCGGGGCCTCCCGATCCAGCGCCGCACGCCGCGTGGAGCGTAAATTGACAGCATTGGGTATGCGTTCGGAGCCGAGTTCAAACAAAGACAATCCATGTTGATGGAGAATTTCGATCGGACAACCAAGCAAACGCTCCGTCGAGCAGCCATCATGATAGCTATCAAGAAATATCAACGCATTATCATCTTTCATCGATTCGGAATATGACTTCAGCGTGTTGATGATCGTGCTTCGAGCATTCTCGTGTGACATGAACCCCATCCTCCACCGTCTCTGTGAGCTTCAAGCACGGGCGCCGGAAGCAAACGGACTTTGTCGCTATTGGGGAGGAAGCATGGCGCCACAGCGTCAACAAGGTTCACGCCCGATATGAATGGGGGGACACAGGTTATGACAGAATATAAATAGCGGCATGGCGGATCAGGTCGGGACAACACACCTTCCACGCCCTTTTCCCAACGGCCACGCGGCGGGACAGAGCGTCTCGGGGCTTGCGGCCGGCGGACTGGGGCACATTTTTGCACAAACCATTGACAGGGCCGCTGATTGTTCCACACAGAATCCGTTCAGAAAGACGTTGGGAGCTACGCAATAATAAGCGACGCTATGGATTCCCGCTTTCGCGCATAGGCGCTAACATTAAGACCACCTTACCCTCGCCCGCTTTGCGGGAGAGGGTTAAGTTAGCGCCTTTCCTAAGCGCATCACTCTTGGGGGACCGATGATGGGAACGAAGACGATCCGGACCGTGATAGCAGCGATCCCTCTCGGCCTTGCGCTGCTCGCCATCCCCACAAGCGCCGACGCCGGATCGGTCTTGAAGGACATCCGGCAACGCGGTGTCGTCAGATGCAGCGTTGCCACGGCAAGCGGCTTCGCGTCGCACGACGCCTCCGGTCGCCCGGTCGGATTGATGGTGGATTTCTGCCGGTCGATCGCCGCCGCCGTCCTCGGCAATGCCGAAGCCATCGAATTGCGCCACTTGCCACGCACGAAGGAATACAACGCCGTCGAAAGCCGCGAGATCGATGTTTCCTTCGCAATGGACAGTTGGATGGCGTCACGCGAAACAGGCCGCAAGATCGATTTCGGCCCCGCAATTTTTTACGACAGCCAAGGTCTTGCCGCCTGGTCGACGCACGCCCCGCAGTCGGCCAGGGATCGGCCGGACGCCGTGGTTTGCGTGACAACCGGGTCCTCGGCGAAGCGCAATATCGAGACCATGATTCGGACAACCGGACAAAAATGGACGCTTCGCGCCCGCAACAGTTGGGAAGAAACCTTGCAAGCCTTTTTGAGCCGGGAATGTTCGATGGTGGCGGGCGATCAAACGGTCTTGATCACCTCGCTTCAGGATTTGCAGCAATTCGGCAACGAAATTGAAATCTTTTCGGACGTTCTTTCACGGGATGCCCTGGCTCCCGTCGTCGCCGCGGGCGACCATCAATGGCTGTTGGTGGTGCGGTGGGCCATGTTCGCTCTGATCCTGGCGGAAGAAAAAGGGATCACCACGGCCAATGTGCTGGACAAACGAACGAACGGGGATCTGGAAACAAAGCGTCTGCTGAACGGCATCCCCGCCATCGGCGCAAAACTTGGTTTGGCCGATGACTGGGCCTATCAGGTCATTTCGCGCGTTGGCAATTATGGCGAGATTTTCGAACGCAATCTCGGCAAAAACGCCCCGTTCCATCGGGACCGGGGCCTGAACAAACCTTGGGCCCAAGGCGGGCTGCTCTATTCCCCGCCGTTTCTGTGAATTTCCGGCACCCTTGTGAATAGAATGTGGAAAAATGCCCGCGATTATGTCGACGGGCGACATTCGTGTGACCTTCCCTCACCGATAATCACGAGAGATTCTGCGGAAATCTCCGCCATCCTCCGCCAAGACCGCCTTATCGCAGGGCAAAAATTTCCATAAATTTTTGCAGGAATAGCCACTCCGTTTGCATCTGGACCGAACCTTATTGAAGGATGGCCCGCATGCTGCTGCGCACAATCAAAAGACCCGTCTGCCGCTAACGGAATTTCCGTTAGTCAAGCAAGACCCAATCGGGAACGAGGATGCGGCCATGAAATCGAATAAACTGACAGTTCTGATTCTTGTTGCCATGGTACTTGGTTTGGCGACAGGTGGTTTTACGCATGAATGTTTATCCGCCGACCAAATCAAAGAGGTTGGCGGCTATCTCTCCATGATCACCACCATCTTTTTGCGTCTGATCAAGATGATCATCGCGCCGTTGGTGTTCTGCACGGTGGTCTCTGGCATCGCCGGCATGGGCGATGGGAAAGCGGTGGGCCGCATCGGCTTGCGCGCCCTCGGTTGGTTCATCTGCGCATCGCTCGTCTCGCTCTGCATCGGCCTGATCATGGCGTCCGCGCTGCAACCCGGTGCCGGCATGCATGTCGCCACCCCCGCCGCCGACACGGCCTCCGGCCTGAAGGTGGCGTCTCTCGACGTCAAGATTTTCCTGACCCAGATCTTCCCGACCAGCATCTTCGACGCGATGACGAGCAACAACATCCTGCAGATCCTGGTGTTCGCCATATTTTTGGGGTTCGCGCTGGCCTCGCAAGCCGGAACCCGGGCCGATTTGGCCATCAAACTCTTCGAGGAGATGGTTCACGTCATGCTCCGCGTCACGAACTTCGTGATGCTCTTCGCGCCGATCGGCGTTTTTGCCGCCGTCGGGTCGGCCGTCGCCCTGAACGGCTTCGAAATCATCGTGACCTACGGCAAATATATGGGCAGCTTTTATCTGGCCCTCGCCGTGCTGTGGATCGTTCTCATCCTGGCCGGCGGCGTCTTCCTCAAAGGGTCGGTGTTCCGGCTGGTCAAACTGGTCCGTGCTCCGATGATCCTGGGGTTCTGCACGGCCAGCAGCGAAGCGGCTTATCCCATCACCATGCAGGCGCTCGAACGGTTCGGGGTGAAGAACCGGATTGTCAGCTTCATGCTGCCCTTGGGATATTCCTTCAACCTGGACGGCTCGATGATCAACATGACCTTCGCGTCATTGTTCATCGCGCAGATTTACGGCGTGGATATGACCATCGCCCAGAAGATCACCATGCTGCTGGTGCTGATGATTTCCAGCAAGGGTATCGCCGGCGTGCCGCGGGCCTCGCTGGTGGTGGTGGCCGCGGTGCTGCCGATCTTCCATATCCCGGAAGCCGGCATTCTCCTGGTCATGGGCATCGACCAATTCCTCGACATGGGCCGGACGGCCACCAATGTCCTCGGTAACTGCGTTGCCACCGCCGTGGTGGCCAAATGGGAAGGGGCGCTCTCCGCGTCCGAAGAGTCGCAGGACGACGAGTTCCTGCCGGAACCAGAATTCGAACCGGAAAACGGCCGGATTGGCGTTCTCGAACCCACAAGCTGACACAGATTCGGATGACAGCGGGGGAAGATCGGATCTTCCCCCGTTGATCATTGTCCATTACCTTCCCCTCTGAGGGGTGAAATAGGATCGCTCGGACCTCGTCAAAACAGGTGTCATGTGACGGTCTCGCTCCGTGGGATTACCAATGGAATGACAAACACCATCGTCGTCGTCGATGACGACGCCGTCACGCGCGAAACCTTGAAGGCCTATTTCGAGGATGAAGGTTACGTGGTCCTGCAAGCGCGCAATGCCGACGAATTATCGATCGCCATGGCGCGCCACCGAATTTCCCTGGTCCTGCTCGATATCCGATTGCCCGGAAAGGATGGCCTGACCATCACGCGGGAACTTCGCGCCACCTCCGATGTTCCCATCATCCTCATCACCGGCCGCTCGGATCGGCTTGATCGAATCATCGGCCTGGAAATGGGAGCCGACGATTATATCGTCAAACCATTTGAGCCCCGTGAAATTCTTGCCCGTTTCCGCAGTCTGCTGCGACGGATCGACAGCAAAACCCAGCAACCCGAAGACCGCGAGAAGCATTTCGACGGATGGCAACTCCATCTCGGCAACCGACGCCTGCGCGACCCCGAGGGCCACGATGTCCGCCTGACCAGCGCCGAATTCGACCTTTTGGCCGCTTTCGTCTGCAATCCCGGCCGCGTCTTGACACGCGACAGGCTGCTCGATTTGACGCCACGTCGCAATGCCGATCCTTTCGACCGTTCCGTCGACAGCCTGGTGCGCCGCCTGCGTCAGGTCATTGAGAACACCCCCAAGGAGCCTCACATCATCATCACGGTTCACGGCAGCGGCTATATGTTCGCAACCGAGGTTTCGTGATCCGCTTCGCGACCATTTCATAATTTGCGTCACAGCAGGAAAGGAACTCTCATGTTTGCCAGATGTCATCGTCATCTCCTGGCGGCACTTTCGCCATTGCTGTTTTCAGCCGCGCTTTTGGTATCGACGCCAAGCTTTGCCGAACAGAAGCTCCCCAATGTGATGATTCTCGCCACCGGCGGCACCATTGCCGGCACCGGCGCCAGCAGCACGACGACGGTCGGCTATACCGCCGCCAAGGTCGGTGTCGAAGCCTTGATCGAAGCGGTTCCGGAACTGAAGAACGTCGCCAATGTCAAAGGCGAGCAGGTCTTCCAGATCGCCTCCGAGAACATGAACAATGACTACTGGCTGAAATTGGCCAAAAGGGTCAACACGCTGCTTGCCCAGAAGGACGTCGACGGCATCGTCATCACCCACGGCACCGACACCATCGAAGAGACCGCCTATTTCCTCGATCTCGTGGTCAAGAGCAAGAAGCCCGTGGTGATCGTCGGAGCCATGCGCCCCTCCACGGCGATCAGCGCCGACGGCCCGATCAATATCTACAACGCGGTCATTCTAGCCGGCAGCGAGGAGGCTGTGGGCAAGGGCGTGCTGGTTTGTCTGAACGATCAGATCAATGCCGGCCGCGAGGTGACCAAGACCAACACGGCCACGTTGGACACCTTCAAGACTCCGGAACTGGGGCTTCTCGGCTATATGCAGGACAACAAGCCGCATTTCTACCGGCAGTCGACCCGCAAGAACACGGCGGAGACCGAGTTCGACGTGACGTCCCTCGACAGTTTGCCGCGGGTCGATATCGTCTATGGCTATGCCAATATGGACCCGACCGCTCTCAACGCCTTCATCGCCGCCGGCGCCAAGGGCATCATCCATGCCGGTGTCGGCGACGGCAGCCTGGCGAATCCGGTCAAGCCGTCGCTGATCGAAGCCCGCAAGAACGGCATCCTCATCGTCCGCAGTTCGCGGGTTGGCAACGGCATCGTCGCGCGTAACGGCGAAGCCAACGACGACGAACTCGACTTCGTCGTCTCCGACACCTTGAACCCGCAAAAGGCCCGCATCCTGCTCATGCTGGCCCTGACCAAGACCACCGACAGCAAAGCCATTCAGAAGATGTTCTACACCTACTGAGCCGGCTCAAGAGTGCGGAGGGGCGTGTCCCCTCCGCACTCCACCGATCAGGGAAGGACTTGCTTATGGTTCCGGCTGCCGCCAACGCCCTTTCGGCATTGGTGTCCGCTCTTGCTTTGACATTTTGTGAAGACAGGGAGGTTACGTTGATAACAAAAAAAACGCAGATGATTTCCGCCATTGCCCTTGGCGTCGGGCTGGCGATGTCCGCCGTCCCGGCCCACGCAGACGAAATCAGCGATTTGAAGGCTCTGGTCAAGGAACTGAAAAATCAGGTCGTCGAAGAGCGTTCGCAGATCAAGGATCTGAAGACGCAGATCAACGACTTGAGCACCCAGGTGACGAGCCAGAGGAAACAGGTCAGCGACCAGGGGGCGCAAGTCCAAACCCAGGGTGCCGTCCTGCATCAGGTCGCGCAGCAGCAACAGGTCATCGAGCAGAAGCAGGCCGCCGCTCCGGCATTGGCTGCGAATGCCGCCAACCCCGGCTATTTCGCCGTTCCGGGCACGAATACGTCGGTGAAGATCGGCGGCTATGTGAAGCTCGATATGACCGACGATGTCAGCAGCAGTGCCGGAAGCAGCGTCAAATTCGACCCGACGTCGATCCCGTTGGATCATTCGGCCGCGGCCAATCGCAGTGGTCAGGTGCGGTTCAGCGCCCAGGAGAGCCGGCTTACCTTCCAGACACTGACCAAGACCAATTCCTTGGGGGACGTGGAATCGGTGCTTCAGGGTGATTTTGAGAAATCAGGGAGCAATGGCGGTGACGTGTTCCGGCTTCGCAAGGCCTATGTCAGTGCGCTCGGGATCACCGCTGGTCAGGATTGGTCGACCTTCACCGATAACGATACCGAGCCGGAGACCCTGGACTTCAACGGTCCTGTCGGCTGGGCGGCGACGCGTCAACCGCTCTTGCGCTACACGGCGAAGCTTCCAGCCGGAGCCTCGCTGGATATGTCCATGGAAAGCCCCTCGGGTGATTTCACCGCCGCCAGGAATTCCACCGACAATCATCTGGATAAGGCCCCGGATATTGCCGCCCGCTATAGCATCAATCCGTCCTGGGGGCATTTCGCGGTGGCCGGTCTCGGTCGTTACCTGTCGAATGACGCAGGCGTCCCCAACCAGAACGCCAGTAAGCTCGTTTACGGCGTGCTGGCCGGCGTCGGGGTCAAGACCTTCGGCAAGGACCAGTTGCTGTTCCAGACCGTCGAAGGCAATGGTGTGGGCCGTTACCTCGAACAGGGACTGGGTAATTCGGCCGTCCTCGTCAACAACAACAGCATCAAGCCGATCAATACCTGGGGCGGTGTCGTCGGCTACACGCATTACTGGACGGATGTGGTGCGCAGCACCGCGGCCTACGGTTATGGCCATTTCGGTACGCCCGCCGGCGATACCGCTTTGCCGATCAAGGAACTGCAATCGGTCCATGCCAACCTGATCTGGAGCCCGATATCCAGTACCGATATCGGCGTCGAATATATTTATGGCTATATCGGCCTTTCGAGCCCGCAGACGGACAGCGTGACGGGCACGAAAACATCCAGCGGAGCGGCAAGCCGCATCCAAGGCAGCGTGAAGTACGCGTTCTGATATGAGGGGGGCCGTCTCCATCGATCCTGACGATGGAGACGGCGTCCTCGCCGGAGGCGATAATTTATTTATCGGCTTGGGGCCGGTGATAAACCATTTTGATTTGCCGTTCACGGTCGATATCGTTGAGCCCACCTCGGATCGCAGGGGATCGCTAACAAAAGGGAGGCTAGGGCTCTGGCGCGTTCTGTCTTTATCGTCGGCCTGTCAATGCTGCTGATCGTCGGCACGGTGGGGCCCGCCCGGAGCGGCGACCGGGAGCAGATCGACGCGCTCAATCAACAGATGATGCAGCTTTATGCCCAGGGTCGCTATGAAGAGGCGACGCCTTTGGCGAGCCAGGTTCTGGCCATGCTGGAGACGGCGCTTGGGCCCGAAAGCCTGGAAGTCGCCGCCGGATTCAACAATCTTGCGGAATTATATGTCAAGCAGCGCCGCTTTGCCGAAGCCGAGCCACTCTATAAGCGGAGCTTGGCGATCCGTCAGAAGCTGCTCGGTCCCGACCATCCGGATGTCGCCAAAAGTCTGAACCGGCTGACCGAGCTTTACCGGGCCCAGGGCGTCGATGCCGGAGCGGCGGCGGC
>DATNIV010000121.1:0-2818 GCA_035604255.1 Telmatospirillum sp.
CATCACCGGCGCGGTGGACGCCTGCGAGGTCACATTCTCCCATCATATGGAGGTTTCCCGGGTCTTCGAATCGCCCCGCGTCACCAAACCTTATTCCGACGCGCAATGGTCGGCCATCGACGCTCTCGGCGACAAAATCGACGGCATTTTGAATTCCGGCGATGTCCGCCTGACCATGGGCGGCGAACCGACCTTCGTCTCGATCGACGATATGGATGGCGAGGAATGGAACACCGCCGCCGTCGGCCCGACCAAACGCGAACGCGCCTTTACGCTGATCAATCTGTTGCGCGAGCGCTTCGCGCCCGGCGGATTGCTGACCTTCGGCCAGGGCAAATGGTATCCAGGCGAAAGCTTGCCGCGTTGGGCTTTTGCCCTTTATTGGCGCGGTGACGGCAAGCCTTTGTGGAACAATCACGACTTGACCGCCGCGGAAAAGGCCGACGATCAGCCGGACGAAGAGACGGCACGGCTGTTCGGCGAACGGTTGTGCCAACGACTGGGATTGGATCCGCAACATCTGGTGGCGGCCTATGAAGATCCGTTGCATTACATCGGACGTGAGCAAAATCTGCCGGTCAATGTCGATCCGCTCGATTGCAAACTCGACGATCCCGAAGAACGGGCTCGCTTGGCGCGCGTTTTCAGCCGTGGCCTGGACCGCCCCGTCGGATTCGTTTTGCCGATCCAACGATGGAACGCGAAGGATCGGCCACATTGGATCACCGGCCCCTGGCCGGTGCGCCGCGGCAGGATGTTCTTGATTCCCGGCGATTCCCCTTTGGGGTTACGCTTGCCGCTCGACGCTCTGCCTTGGATCCCCCAGGCCTCCTATCCCTGGCAAATCCCACAAGATCCCTTCGATCCGCGCGGCCCCCTGCCCGATTCCCAGCGGTTGCGCCAAGCCCAGACGGTGCCGCCGCAGGCCCAGCAGGCGGCGGCCGGAACCGCGATCAAAACGGCCAGAAGCACCGTCAAGGAACAGGTCAACCAGCCGCTCGGCACCTTGCGGCAAACCGCAACGGGTTGGGTGTCGGACACGGTGCGAACGGCGCTCGGACTGCAGCCGCGTGACGGCAAACTTTGCATTTTCATGCCACCGACGGACACGGCCGATGACTTTGTCGAACTGATCGCCGCCATTGAGGATACCGCCGAAGATCTCGCCATTCCGGTGCATATCGAAGGCTACGCGCCACCCTCCGATCATCGACTGAATATCATCAAGGTAACCCCGGACCCTGGCGTCATCGAAGTCAATATTCACCCGGCAGCCTCGTGGGCAGCGCTCCGCGACACCACGACCGCACTCTACGAATGCGCGCGCCAAGCCCGCCTGGGGACCGAGAAATTCATGGTCGACGGCCGTCACGTCGGAACGGGCGGCGGCAACCATATCGTCGTCGGCGGCCGGACGGCTCCGGACAGCCCCTTTTTGCGACGCCCCGATCTGCTGGGCAGTCTGGTCCGCTGCTGGCAAAACCACCCGAGCCTCAGCTATTTGTTTTCCGGCTTGTTCATCGGTCCGACCAGTCAGGCGCCCCGTGTCGACGAGGCACGTGACGACAGCCTGTACGAGCTCGACATCGCGCTTCGTCAACTCCCGTTGCCTGGCCTGGAGGTTCCCCCCTGGTTGGTCGACCGCGTCATGCGCCATGTTTTGACCGACGTGACCGGCAATACCCATCGAACCGAGATCTGCATCGACAAACTTTATTCACCGGATGGTCCGACCGGCCGGCTTGGCCTGGTCGAGTTCCGCGCTTTCGAAATGCCGCCGCACGCGAAGATGAGTTGCGCCCAGCAATTGCTGCTGCGGGCCCTGATCGCCCGCTTCTGGTTCGAACCTTACCGGACGCCGCTCGTACGGTGGGGGCATGCGCTCCGGGATCGCTTCATGCTGCCGCACTTCCTTTGGCAGGATTTCACCTCGCTCTTGAACGATATGCAGATCGCCGGATTCGCTTTCGAAGAGTCATGGTTTACCCCGCATTTCGAATTTCGCTTCCCGCGCTATGGCGACGTCAACTATGGCGGCGTGGGCGTCGAAATCCGTCAAGCGCTGGAGCCCTGGCATGTTTTGGGAGAGGAGCCGGGGGCAGGAGGAACGGTGCGTTATGTCGATTCCTCGGTCGAACGCTTGCAGATCAAGGTTGGCGGCTTGATCGGCGAGCGTCATATCATCACCTGCAACGGCCAGCCCTTGCCGCTGACCTCGACCGGCGCCCCAGGCGAATATGTCGCCGGCGTTCGCTATCGCGCCTGGCAGCCGCCATCTTGTCTGCATCCGACCATCGGCGTTGACGCGCCGCTGGTTTTCGATGTGGTCGACAGCTGGAACAAGCGCTCTTTAGGGGGGTGTGTCTACCATGTCGCCCATCCCGGCGGCCGAAATTACGATACCTTCCCAGTCAACGCCAATGAGGCGGAAAGCCGCCGTCTATCTCGCTTTTTCGCTATCGGACATACCCCTGGAGAAATTCCACTTCCACCGGCGATGCCAAATCCGGACTTTCCGACCACCCTCGATCTGCGGTTAAGTATAGGCTAAGGATGGACGCAGAAATAAACGAATCACCTCGTCATTCCCGCGAATGCGGGAATCCAGCCGGCGGAATGGATCCCCGTTTTCGCCGGGATGACGAGAGAGCCGCAGTTATTTCTGCGACTTTCCTAAGGGTTGGTCGTGTGGATACTCGTTTTGGTGTTGGAACGCTTTATGGACCGCAGGCAATTTCCGCCGGATGACTCATTGATCGGACAAGGATCCCTGCCGGGCGCGTTCCGCATGGGTTATCCCATGGTCCGCGGCCGTTGG
>DATNIV010000122.1:0-10866 GCA_035604255.1 Telmatospirillum sp.
CCTTGCTCCAAGACATCGGAAACGCCCTGGAGCGATCCACCGCCGACGCCCAGCAAGCGATCACTTGGCTGCTGACGGTCGCCCCGGAAGACCCTCGCCATACGGCCGCCGCCGCCGTTCCTGTCATGCTGCTGCTGGGAACATTGCTGGGCGGGCATCAGATGGCGCGAGCCGCGCATTTGTCGGTCAGCCGATTGGCCGATCCGGCTCATGATCACGCATTTTACGACGCCAAGTTGAAGACCGCATGGCATTATGCGGAAGCCATTCTGCCACGCACGTCCAGCCTCTTGACCGCCGTCACCCACGGCTCTCGTACCGTGATGGCCCTTTCGCGCGAGCAGCTTTAGCGCCACGTTTTCCGATACTCGGGAAAACAGACCACCATCGACGACAACACTTGCGCCGCCGGAACCTTCGTCCGGCGGCGCAATCGTTCGCCACTCCGCCAAAACTGCACGATGACAGCGCCCGATATGGTGGGCTCAATCCGTATAACATCTGCGATAAGGCGCCTCGATGGCGAAAGCTTCGTGATCATAGCCGTAGCGATGAGCATGGCGCGAGGCCGACGTTCTCAGAGGGGCAACGACGCCAGGAAACAGAACTCCTGATTGTCCGTTGTGAATTGCGTCTCTTTTTTTGGTCAGCGTCACCCTAAGTTCACACTGATGCCTGAGGAACCGCCCCACTCCGTCACGCATTTGAAAATGGATTGAACAGATGCTCTCACCTCTTCAACAGACGCCGCTTCCGCTCGATCCGGTGCGTCAGCAGATCACGCCGACGCCTCCGGTCGCGCCACCGGCACCGCCAGGTCCGGCCGAAACACCGGTCAAGGCCGCGGATTCCTCGCAAGATAAATTCAACCCCAAGAGCCAGGACGAGCGTAGCAGCCGACAAGAGCAAGCCCTGACGGAACAACAGCGCGCGGAAATCGTCAGCAAGTTGCGCAATGCCTTCCTCCGGCTGAACGAATTGCAACGCGAAGCCAGTGCCGCGGTCACCGCCGGCGACGCTTCTCACGCCAAGGCATTGGCTGCGGAAGCGGCTGAAGTCGCGCAGACCATTCCCGCCAGCGTTGGCATTCTCCAGCTGGTCGCCCAGGAAAGCGCGTCGAGCCGATCACAAAGCATCCAGACAGGCGACAATTCCGCACTTTCAACCTTCGACATTGCCAGGGTCGGATTGGGCACGGCCAAGGGCGTGGTGGATGCGGCCGCCAGCATCCCCTATCACCCGATTGCCGACCGGATCGCCCTCGACGGAATGCGCCATCAGGTTCTCGATGCCATGGCCGAGGTCGAAGCCATCGCCTCAACCGCGACCTCAAGCCGCGCCACCGTTCAAGCGGACAGTGCGCAACATATCGACGTCAAAGCCTAATATCCACCGGAGGGCGTCGCTGACGACTGAAGGCGCTGATGAGGCCTCATCAGCGCACGTTGGTATAAGCGGCTCAGAGGAGCGTCAGGCTTTGGAGCGACTTGCGGCCAAGCGAATACCGCCAATGATGGCCACCAGTCCGATGGCGTGGAACCAGCGGAAGGACTCTCCCAGAAGCAGAGTCGCCAGCAGCGCCGTGAAAAGTGGAATGAGATAGGTGTATTGGCCGGCGAGATTTGCCCCCAGGCTGGCCACCCCCTGATTCCACAGATGATAGGCCACGATGGAGGGAAAAATCGCCACATAGGCGATGAGCCCAACGCTCTGCCAAGTCACCTCAAAAACTTGGCCGGTGGTCAATTCCCAGAGATAGAACGGCACAATGAACAACCATCCCAGACTCATTTGAACGGTCAGCAAGGCCAAAGGCGAGAGAGTGCAGGGATGCTTGCGCAACAACACCGAATAGACCGCCCAAGTCGCCACCGCCGCCAGAACCCATAGGTCACCGGGTTGCAGTCTCAAACCCAAAAGACGCCCGACATCGCCATGCGCGATGACGATGACAACGCCCGCCAATGAGATAGCGATTCCTGTGGATTGGCGAAGCCCCACGGGTTCACCCAACCAGACGCGCGACAGCATGACGATCGCTACCGGAATGGCGGCGCTGACCAACGTCGCGTTGACCGCCGTCGTACTGACCAAGGCGACATAGAGCAATGTGTTATAGGCGGTTACGCTGAATAAGGCGACCAGCGCCAAGATTTTCCATTGACGCCGCACGTCTTCCCATTGAGCGATCACACGCGGCAAACCGAACGGCAAGATCAACAAAAGCGCAAACAACCAACGCCAAAAAGCCATGGCAATCGGCGGCAAATGCCCCACGGCAACACGACCGGCCACGGCGTTGCCCGCCCAAAACAACGGCGGCAGCAACATCGCTACGGCGGGAGAAAGCAATCGACGTCGAAGCGACAAGACCGGAACACCAAAGCAAAAGGAGATTGAACCCGCGAAAAGTCCACAGTAGCGCTCGCCAGAAGGCAGAGCAAGGTTCGGACAATCGCGCCGGCGATCGCCTGCGCCTCCGGCTTTGGCAGGCTCAAGCGCCGCTCGGGCTTGAGGGCTTGGAGCGATAATTTCGCCCCAAGCCCTTTGTTCGCGAAATTGGCATGCAAGGCGATTGCCCCAAGCGGCTGGGATGGTTACTTTAGCGCCGTCTGCAACCACCCGCCCGGAGCCATGTCCCCCACATCCATCCTCGTGTTCGTCGGCCTCGATTTGGTCGGTGATGGTCTGATGAAACTTCCTTTCCTGCGCGCTCTGCGCGCCGCCTACCCGACGGCGCGGATCACCTGGTTGGCCGGAAAGGGGATGTCGTCTTTTGCCGGCCCCCTCGCACCGCTGACCAGGGGCCTCTTGGACGAAGTCATCGAGGATGCCCACATCGGAAACAAATGGTGGGAGCTACTGACCCCGCGCCCCCTGCGGGGACGGCATTTCGATCTGATCTTCGACACGCAGCGACTCGTTCTGACCACGCTGATCGTCAAACGAATTCGCCACGACTGCTTCCTGTCCGCCGCCGCCGACTGGCATCTTTCGGATCTGCGTCCTGCGGCCGGGACACCTAAGCCTGCGGCGATGATCCAGCAATTGCTGGCTCTGATTGAACTCGCATCCGGTCAACCGGCCTCCGCGGAAGCGCCACTCATTCTCGATCCCCGAATCGAGGCCGAGGCGGAACTCCGTCTTCCCAGTGGCGCCGTCTATGTCGGATTGGCCCCCGGCGCCGGTGGCAAGCACAAATGCTGGCCCCTGGAAAACTATATCGCCTTAGCCATGCGCCAAGTGAAGGCAGGACGCGTTCCCGTGATTTTTTTGGGTCCCGACGAACGCCATTGGGAAGACGAAATCAGAGATGCCGTTCCCGGCGCCCTGCTGCCTCTGGATTTCACTGCCACGCCTTTGCTGACCATCGCTCTCGGCCGGCGCTTGGCCGTGGCCGTGGCCAATGACAGCGGTGCCGGCCATATGATGGCCACAGCCGAGATTCCCTTGATTTCCCTGTTCGGCCCGACGTCTCCCGACAAATTCGCTCCCGTCACGCCACACTTGACCATCCTGCGGGCCCAGTCTTTCGGTGGTGACGGCATGGAAGCGATTCCTTTGTCGGCCGTCTCCAGCGCCATCGACAGCATCTTGGCAAAGACAGGTTGAAGGGCATGCCCGGCGACCCAAAATGGGGAAGGACCGTCGCCGGAAGGAAAATGTAGTGCCCTCACCATCCGTCACTTCGCCGCTCGCCCCAGAAACACCGATCATCGTCTGGTTCCGCCGCGATTTGAGGATTGCCGACAACCCGGCCCTGAGCGAAGCGGCTCTTCGTGGCCGACCGGTCGTGCCACTCTATATCCTGGAGGAGGACGCCCCACGGCCCATGGGAGGGGCGGCGCGTTGGTGGCTGCATCATAGCCTGAAAGCATTGTGCCGCGATCTGACCCAACTGGGGGCCAAATTGATTCTCCGCCGCGGGAGAGCCTCCGACGTTCTTCTCCACCTCTGCGAAGAGACCGGAGCGCGAACCGTGCTGTGGAATCGCCGCTATGATCGCTTAGAGACTGGAAAAGATTGCAAAATCACGTCTGCGCTGGTTGCCAGGGGTATTCAGGTCGAAGCCTTCAACGGATCTTTGCTGTTCGAACCAAGAGCCGTTCAAAACCGTATGGGCCAGCCCTTTCAGGTCTTCATGCCCTTCTGGCGCAACTGCCTCTCCCTGCCCGACCCACCCAGACCACGGCCACGGCCGGTCAAGTTGCACCCCCATGCCCCGATCGGCTCTGAGTGCCTCAATGATTGGAGCTTGTTGCCCGGCTCCCCCGATTGGTCAACCGGCATCGCCAGCGCTTGGACACCGGGCGAAGACTCGGCCGGCGCCCGTCTCGCCGACTTTCTCGAAGACGGCTTGCAATGTTACGGACAACGCAGAAATCATCCCGATCTCGACGCGACGTCGCGGTTGTCGCCTCATCTGACCTTTGGAGAGATTAGTCCCCGGCAGGTCTGGTATGCCGCCCGCGCCGCCGGAAGCCATCCGACGGACGGATTCTTACGGGAATTGGGGTGGCGTGAATTCTGTTATCACTGCTTGCATCACAATCCGGACCTTCCGCGTCAACCACAGAGAAAAGAGTTCCTGGATTTCCCCTGGATCAACGACGAGGCGTCTTGGCAAGCCTTCATCCGCGGACGCACCGGTTTTCCCATCGTCGATGCCGGGATGCGGGCGCTTTTGGAAACCGGTTGGCTCCACAATCGGTTGCGCATGATCGTCGCCTCCTTCCTCGTCAAGGACCTGATGATTCCCTGGCAAAAAGGAGAGGCCTGGTTCTGGGATACCCTGGTCGACGCGGACCCCGCCAATAATGCCGGGGGCTGGCAGTGGGTGGCCGGTAGCGGTTTGGAATCTGCCCCCTATTTCCGCATTTTCAATCCGGTCCTGCAGGGCAAGAAGTTCGACCCGCGCGGACATTATGTTCGTCGTTGGTTGCCGGAACTCAGCGCCTTGCCGGACAGTGTCATCCATCACCCGTGGGAGGCGTCGGCCAGCGTTCTCGACGCCGCCGGGATCGTGCTCGGTCGCGATTACCCGCATCCGATCATCGATCACGATATCGCCAGACGCCGCGCCTTGGCCGCCTATGAGCAGATGAAAGGCGGCGTCCTGCCGGCCTGACTTTGCCCCGCTATTCCAATCGGCCCAAGGCGCGCGCCAAAACCAGATAGAGCTTGCCCACTTCGGCGCTGGTAAAGGTTCCCGTCAAAACATCGGCGCGATCGGCCGCCCGCGCCTGGTTCAGCAAGGTTTCGAATTCCGCCAGATAGCGGTTCACATAGTCACGAAACTGGCCATCCTCTTCGTAACGCGTTCGAATGGCGGCAATCTGATGGCGATCCAGGTTCTTTAAAATCTTCCGTAAGAAGACGGACTGATCGCCGGAATGGAATTCACGCCACGTCTTGTCGTCGATCCCCGACTGGAAGATCCGGCTGATATCGACCGACAAGGACTGCAAGCGCTCGACGACATAGGCCGCGGTCTGCAGGAAATTCTCGATATTGACGTTGGCGCGACGCTGTTCGAGTTGCTCGGCCTGGCTTTCCGCCTCTTTTGAGGCATTGACCAAATCGTCCGACTGCCTGGCGAAGGTCTGCACCAGATTTTCGGCGTGATGGGATAGCCGCTCGCCGGTCATACCGAGATCGCCCGACTTCTGACGCAGCATCTCGAAGACGCTTTCCAACTGCGTGGCCGTGTGCTCGGTAGCCTCCGACAATTCTTGGCTTTGCCGCCGCAGGCTTTCGCCCGCGCCCCGAACCTGAGCGGAAATCCGATCCGAGGCCGCCGCCAAATCGCGGATCCCCCCCTTCAACTGATCCGCCGTCGTCACCGCTTGGGCCGTGGTCTTGCCTGCGGTTTCTTCGAATTCACGGGCCACCTGGCGCAAAGAGTCTCCCGAGGAGCGGGCCTGCAATTGCGCTTGCTGAACCGTATCGCCCAGTTCCACCGCATTTTGCCGCAATTGCTGACCAAAGGCCTTCAAGAGTTCCGAAGAATCTTCCGCGATGCGGGTCAGGTCCGCGGCTTGAGTCCGTAAGGTCTGACCGACGCCCCCCATATCCGCCTGAGCTTGGTCGGCAGCCCCAACGACAACCTCCGTCTGACGCCGTAAATCCTCGCCCACCATCCGCAAGCGCGTTCCCGCCTGCTCGGCGCTATGAGACAGATGGTCGCTTCGATCGTCGAACACGTCGGAAACCCGCTGGACATCCTCGACGGCGCGCTGCGAGGCCGAGGCGATGTCCTCGCTTCTGAGGCGAAGAACTTCACCCGCCGACTGGAGTTCGGCGCCCACCCGGCTGGAAACCGACACCAGATCGTTGACGTTCTGACGCAACACGTCGGCGACATTCTTGACGCGCGCCATGATTTGTTCGGACGTCGAATGCAAATGCCGCGCTTGTTGACCAAGAGACGCCTCGCTCAACTTGGTCTGAGTCGACACCAGATTGGCGATATCCGCCAGCTCTTCGGCCTGGTTGCGAAGACTTTGTCTTATCGCCTCGGCCTGAGCGCTGGCCCTTTCAGCACCGCGATTCAACTCTTCCACATGGGCGCGCAAGGCATCGTTCAATTCGCGAGCCCGCACTCCCATTTGATCGGACGCCGCCGTCAACGCGCGATTTTGCCCCGAGAAAGCCTCTCCGGCCTCCCGAACACGGCCGACGGCTCGTTCGGCCGACGCCTCGACCTCGTCGCGCCGCTGCAAGAACACTTCACCGACATCGCCGAGCTGTTGACTGGCATCATCCGCCGCAGCGCGAAGCGATTCGACATGACGGGCCATCAGTTCCGAAAGCTCGCGGAACCGAACCATCGCCTGATCGGAAGACGATGACAGTTCGCGCGTCTGGACGCCCAGACCCTCTTCGACGATCTTGACGCGCGCCAACACTCTCTCGGTCACCTGGTCGAGACCGGCGGCCTGCTGCTCCAAGGCAATGGTGATGCGCCCGGCCTGCTCGGTCAAACGTCCGGAGGCAGCCGCGAGATCGGCGTTTTGACGGGTGAAGAGTTGATCCAACCCCTCGGCCCGTCGTTTCAGTTCGTCGGTCACTTCGACGGCGCGATGCGCCGCTTGATCGACGACCGTGGTGATCACGTCCGATTGAGTCTCGACGATCCGCGAGATCTCCTCGATGCGGCCGTTCGCCGCCGTCACGGCACGGCCAAGGCCATCGACGGAGCGCTGAACATGGGCATTGGCTTGTTCGGCCTGCTCGGCCGTCGCGCCGCTGACCTTTTCCAAACGATCGACCTGCTGGCCCACAGCAACGCCGAAGTCCTTCGCCTTGGTCACCGCGTCGTCGGTTGCCTCGATCAAGTCCTTGGTCACAGCGCGAACCTCGACGACGCGTTGCATCGCGCCGTCGGTGCAGCGACCCAAGGTCTCGATTTCCGTCTTCAAACTGTCGACCACCCGCTGCGTATCGGTGCTGACACGCGCGACCAGGGCATTCAATTGATCCGTCTGCCGGGCCAACCCCAGCCGCGCCTGCTCGGCCTTTTCCGCCGCCGAATCGGAGGCCTGCGACAATTCCGCGGCCTGGCGTCGCAAGGACTCGGTCACCGCCGAAATCCGTTGCTCGGCCCCTTCCGTCGGATAGGTCAGACGGTCAAGATACCGCCGCAATTCGGCGGCTTCGCGTTTCAAAATCGTGCCCCGGTCAAGGAACGCGATGACCAGCCAAAGAATCGCCAAGGGCATGACGGCGGCACCGACGGCGCCACCGAATTCGGGAGGTTGCAGGTCGAACAGATTGCTCCACCCCAAGGCCTTGTCGACATAAGTAAAGCAGACGGCCAGCCACGCCAGACTGGCGAGGCAGGCCGAAGCATATGTCACCCGCATGCGCCAAACGCTTTCGCTCTGACGATCGTCGTCGAAGCGATCTTCCGGCGAAGGAACGGTTCGTTGTTCGGAGATCGGCAACACGCCCGTCAACGCTGGAGCAGAGACGATGGAGTCGTTGATCAGAACGGCAGTCTGTTTTTCGTCAGCCATGGCTAATCCCATCTGGCCTGAAATATTCTGCGACGTTGCCACAATGCTCGTCCAGGTCAACGCCTTTCTGACGTCAATTGAATTCCTTTTGCGCCAACGCTTTTCCGGACTCTCGCAATTGGTTGCGAAAGAGAGCGGGTAACCGGCATTAATCGACCTTCGGCATATACATCGGTTCGTCAAATTCTCGCCGAAAAATTCGTGCGCTGTTGTAAAATCGAAGGCCGGCGGCGGTCTGACGACCCCTGGCAGAAATAACCCCGCGTCATTCCCCGGACAACCGCCAAGGAGAACAGGAGAGACATGACGACGAATCAGTCAGACTCCGGGCCTCATCTACAGGCCCTTAAGCTTCTTCTGGCCGAAGATAATGTGGTCAACCAGAAAGTGACCGTTGCCCTTCTGTCCCGCTACGGCCATCAGGTCCAGGTGGCCGAAGACGGACTCGAAGCCCTGAGGGCGGTGGAGACTGAGCGCTTTGACGCGGTTCTGATGGATGTGCAGATGCCCAATATGGACGGCCTCGAAGCGACCCGGGCCATCCGGGGCTTGCCGGATGGGAAAGGCCGTCTGCCGATCATCGCCTTGACCGCCGGCTCCGGCGATGACGACGCCGCGCGCTGCCTCGCTGCGGGCATGGACGGTATCGTCGGCAAACCGTTCGATACCCGGAAATTTCTTGCGGTCCTGGAACAATGCCTGCAAAGCAGGCGAAAGCCTTAAATCACTCCGTCGTCATTGCAAATCAACGGAATAGACAACTACAAATCGTCACCCACGGGCTTGGCCCGTGGGTCCATTTGTCTTTTCCGCCAGACGAGGATGCTCTGACGACAGATGGATTGCCGGATCAAGTCCGGCAATGACGGAGAGAGAAAGTGATTCGATCTGATCGCACGACGCTCTATTCCAACGGCTTCATGAACTTGGGCAAGATATTGTTGACGGCGGCCAACGCCATCTTGCGACGCAATTTACCCAGCTGTTCTTGCAACGGAATCTGTTTCGGACAAACGTCTTCGCAAGCCAGCAGACCCATGCAGCCGAAGATACCCTCGTCGGTGCCGACCAGATCGAAATAGGCCTGGGTGGTCCGTTCGTCACGGGGGTCCAAGATAAAGCGGGCCAAGCGATTGAGCGCCACCGCACCCAGGAAATCTTCGCGCATCAGCGCCGTGCCGCAAGCCGCGACGCAGCAACCACATTCAATGCAACGGTCGAGGTCGTAAATCGCCTCGGCCAGTTGGTTGTCCATCCGCTCTTCCACCGCATGCGGGTCGAAGACCTTATCGGTGTGAATCCAGGATTCCACCTTCTGATACATTTGGCGGAACCATGTGCCGGTATCGACCGACAAGTCGCCGACCAGTTTAAACGCCGGCAGCGGCAGCAAGTTGATTTCGTTCGGCAGATCGGCCGTCCTGGTGCGGCAGGCAAGGCCGGGACGACCATTGATCACCATGGCGCAAGCCCCGCAAATGCCGGCCCGACAGCAGAAGTCGAACTGCAACGAGGGATCCTGCTCGGCCCTTATCCGATTGAGCGCGATGAACAACGTCATCGACGGCGTTTCGTCTAAGGTAAAGGCCTCCATATGCGCCTTCGAATCCGGATCTTGCGGATTGAAGCGGAAAATATTGAGGGTCAGTGTTCTCGACATAATCGAATCCTCGCTCAACTAGGCTGCTTTTTGCCCGACTTGGGCGGGGTTTCCATGGGGATGATCTTGCCACCGCCATAGCCGCGTTCGCCCGGCGGCAGTTCGAAGCTGGGAGTCGCCGGTTCGTAGTTCAGAGTCGGCAATTCGTCGCTCTCATTGGTCCAGGTCGCCAAAGTGCGATTGAGCCAGTCGCGGTCATTGCGGTCGGGGTAATCCTCGCGGGTATGGGCGCCGCGCGATTCGGTGCGCTTCAAGGCCCCTTGGACCACACACAATGACAGCTTGACCATGCCTTCGATCTTCAACGCCAACGACAGTTCCGGATTGGCGCCAAGACCATTGGAACTTAGCCCAACGCGTCTTGCCCGTGCCAGCGTCCCCTTCAGCGACTCCAGCGCCTCTCCAAGATCCTTGCCGTTCCGGAAAATACCGGCGCCATGGATCAGGGCATCCTGCATTTCGTCCAGAACGGAATAGGGGTTCTCGCGACCACGGAGACCCTCGACCAGACTCTTGATCCGCTGTTCCTGCTTCGTATAGGCGTCGCGGACGCAAGCGTTTTTGAAGACCGTATCGGCGCCCTGCAGGAATTCGACGACCTTGGCGCCGACCACCATGCCGGCCACCACCGTCTCGGAAAGCGAATTGCCGCCCAATCGATTGAAGCCGTGCATATCCCAGCAAGATGCTTCACCGGCCGAGAACAGCCCCTTCAGCCCGTAAGCGGCCCCATCCTTGTTGGTCCGCACGCCGGCCATGCAATAGTGCTGAGTCGGCCGCACGGGAATCAACTGATGGATTGGATCGACGCCAAGGAAGTTTTCGCAGATTTCCTTCACTTCGCGCAGATTGGTGTTGATGTGGTGTGCGCCGAGATGGCGGATATCCAACCACAAATGGTCGCCATAGGCGCTTTTGACGCCCAGACCTTTGCGCATATGCTCGGTCATCCGGCGCGACACGACATCGCGCGAGGCCAGTTCGGCCTTTTCCGGTTCGTAGTCGGGCATGAAGCGATATTGATTGACGTCCAGCAATGTACCGCCGTCGCCACGACACCCTTCCGTCACCAAGATATCGGTGGGAACGACGCCGGTCGGATGGAACTGAATGGCTTCCGGATTGCCAATCGGCACGATGCCCGTATCCAAAGCGGCGATATGCGCGCCGCCGTCATTGATCACCGCA
>DATNIV010000123.1:0-2823 GCA_035604255.1 Telmatospirillum sp.
CGGTCGACGGCAAGCCGACCGGGGCCCCCATCAGCGCGTCGATCGTCTCGATGGAAAGGCCGCGGGCGAGGAAAGGCTTGGCCTTATGCAGACCCGAAAGCATCCAGAAACAGCCGATGCGGTTGCCGATGAAATTCACCGTGTCCTTGGCATGGACCACCCCTTTCCCCAGGGTGTCGCGGCAGAAGACGGCCAAAGCCTCCTTCGCCTCTGCCTCAGTATCCTCACCGGCGACGATTTCCACCAATCGCATGACCCGCACGGGGTTGAAAAAATGGGTCACCACGATATCGCGGCGCAGACGTTCGGGCAGCCCCTCGGTGATGGCTCGCAAGGGGATTCCCGAGGTATTGGTGCTGACCACCGAACCGTCCCGCCGCACGCGTTCGACGTCGGCGAACAATGCCCGCTTGGCGGCCAGATCCTCGACGATCGCTTCGCAGATCCAATCATAGCCGGCGATCTCGGCCAAATTGGCCGTCACCGTGCCGATCCGAACGAGCCCCGCCAAGGACATCTTTTCGTCCGCGGTCTGGGCGCTCGCCAAAAGGCGACTGAGCGATGCCGTGGCAGCCGCATCGTCCGCTTCCAGCAACAAGACGGGCCGCCCCGCCGCAGCGCAGGCGGCGGCGATGCCGCTGCCCATGGTGCCGCCGCCAATGACGGCCACCGAAGTAATCTCCAACGTCATGCGTCCTGCTCCAAGAGCGTTTCCGCTCTCCTTATACCAACCTGCGCTGATGAGACCTCATCGCTGGTTGGTATAAGGCTCCGGAGCGAAATAATCGCTCCAGAGCATAAGGGTTCATATGATGCCTGCGCCTCCGGCTACGGCAGGCTCAAGCGCCGCTCGGGCTTAAGGGCTTGGAGCTTCGCCCCAAGCCCTTACCATGTGGCAATGATGGATTTGCCGAAGCGCTTTTCGATGAAGGCCTTCACCTCCGGCGAACGATAGAGACGGATATAATTCCAGATCCGCTGATTCTCCTTGTCCTGCCGCCGGGCGACAAACCACAGATTCCAGGGCGTATCGGCGCCTTCCAGGAAGATCGCCTGGGAGGGGTCGAGACCGGCGGCGACGGCGTAGTTGAGCGTCACCGCCCCGATCTCGACATCATCCAGCGACCGCGGCAGTTGCGCCGCATCCAGTTCGACGAATTTCAGATGTTTCGGATTGCCGACGATATCGGCCACCACCGTCTGCGGACCGGCATTCGGCGGCAAGGTGATCAATTTCGCCTGCTGAAGCAAAATCAGGCTGCGCGACAAATTGGCGGGGTCATTGGGAATGGAAACACGGGCGCCATCGGATAGTTTTTCCAAGGACGTCAGTCTCTTGGAATAGACACCCAAAGGAACAATAATGCTCTTTTCCAAAGGAACAAGATCATAACCCCGAGTCTTTATCTGATTTTCCAGATAAGGCAGATGCTGGTAATTGTTAAAGTCGATATCGCCTTGCGCCAAAGCCGCATCAGGCAAGGTATAATCGGAAAATTCGATAACCTTGACATCGTCCCCATATTTTTCTTTGTACAGCTTTCCCACATATTCGAGAATTTCGGCATAGGGACCGGTGGAAACACCCACCTTTAAAGGCTCCCCGGCGAACGCCGGAGCAGCGATCGCCACGATACCGGCCACAAGCAGACTCAAAATTCTTTTCATCAGCCCCTCAACTCCGTTTGTCGGATGCCGCGCCATGCGCCCGGAAACGACCATATGGCGATGGGACGATCGGCTAAAATTACATAATATCCGTAGATTATATGGAGTTAAAATTCATCGTCAATTGTTTTAACCATCGTAAATGTATAAATTTCTATATACTACATTATATTTTAGTTAAATATGCTGACAGATCGAAATCCGAAGACCCGCAAGTCTTTGCCCTCAGGCCGAGCGCAACCACACCGCCGTATCGTGGAACGCGGCGCCGCCGGCCGGCAGAGCGGCTTCGGCGCTGACCAGCGTGTTGATGCCGGCGCCACCGACGAAGGCGTTGGCCGGCCAGATGCTTTCGACCACCAGCGTCTGCTCGTCCATGCCGGTGTGGGGATGGACATGGAGGAAGACCACCCCCTGCTCATTGCCGATCCGCACCAGAGAGCCCTCTGCCAACGACAGACGGTCGCAGATCTTGGGATGGACGAAGATGGTCGGTCGCTTTTGCAGCCGTCGCGAGCTTTCCGTCTCGGTGAACGTCGAATTGAGAAATTGCCGGGCCGGCGCCGCCACCAAGCGGAACGGTTTGTCCTCGCTCGGACGATCCTGCACATCGAGATGATCGGGGAACCGGGGCATCCGGGCATGGGCGGGCCCCCGCTCGGCCCAATTGGGCGCGAAGTGGAAACGGCCATCGGCGTGCCCGAAGCCGTTCAGGAAATGAGCGGTCTCGAAATCGGGAATGCAATCCAACCCGCGCTCCGCCAAAATCTGCTCGGCCGACGGCTTTCCGGACGCCTTCAGCGTCGCATTGATCAAGTCCCATTCGGTCATGTCAAAGCCAGGATGCCGCGCCCCCAACCGCCGCGCCAGTTCGCTGATCACGAAATGGTTTGGACGGCTCTCGCCGACAGGCGGAATGACGGCGCGGGCAACCTGCAGAAAGCTGTGCCCCGACGCCTGATAGATGTCGTCATGCTCGACGAAGGTGGTCGCCGGAAGCACCACATCGGCCATCCGGGCGGTGTCGGTCATGAATTGCTCATGCACGCAGACGAACAGATCCTCGCGGGACATTCCCTGACGCACCTTGGCGCTGTCGGGGGCGACCAACATCGGATTGGTGTTCTGGATCAGCATCGCCGTGACCGGCGGCCC
>DATNIV010000124.1:0-3898 GCA_035604255.1 Telmatospirillum sp.
TTGGCTTTGGCGGGATCGAAGATCCGATACGCGAGCAGTTTCACCCGGTCGTTCAACAGGAACCACCCCAGAGAGTAACCCCACACCAGGGCTGCCCAGCCCCAGCCAATGGGCGGCATAAACAACCCATAAACCGCCACCAGCGTCGCGGCGATTTGGGTGCCGAACACGGCCACCAGCAGAATCCGCGCCGGACGAATAGACCAGAACGGGCCGCGCGTGCGGGTGAGGAAGATTTTAAAATGCCCCGCCACCGACAGTTTCAAATACATCAGCGTTTGGATCAGCCCGCGATCCAGATGAAAGACACGGTCGCCAAGATAGAACACGCCAAACGAGTCCATGACCCCAACGACGCTTACCACCGTGGCCACTCCCAACACCAGGCGCATGTTCCAGATTTCGGGCTTGTTTGAGTAGTGAACGTTGTCATACGCGATGGACAGGATGGCCCCGTCGTTGAGCAACGCCAGCATCACGATCATCACCGCCGTCAGCGGATAAAAGTTAAAAACCAGGATCGACAGCGTCATGAACATCAGGACGCCCAGGGTCTCGGCGATGCGGTAGATCGCGTAGCTGTTCATCCGCTGGAAGATGCGGCGGCTCTCCTTGATCGCGTCGATAATCACCGACAGGCCGGGCGTCAGCAGCACGATGGCCGCCGCCGCGCGCGCCGCATCGGTCGCCCCCGAAACGGCGATGCCGCAATCGGCTTTCTTCAGCGCCGGGGCATCATTCACCCCGTCGCCGGTCATGCCGACGATGTGGCCGCGTTTCTGCAGGACATCAACAATGTGGAACTTGTGTTCGGGGAACACCTGGGCGAAACCGTCGGCCTTCTCGACGGACTCGGCCACCTCTGTGGTCTCATCATGCTTGGCGTCGCCCAGGCCGCCGGCATCGAGGATATTCGTGCCCAGGTCCAACTTCTTCGCGGTTTCCTGGGCGATGGCCAGGGCATCACCCGTCACCATCTTGACCTTCACGCCCATCGCCAGCGCAGTCGCGATGGTGGCCTTGGCATCTTCGCGTGGCGGATCGAACAAAGGCAACACGCCCACAAACTGCCATGGGCCGTCGCCCTCGGCCCGCGCCACGCCCAACGAACGGAAGCCCCGCGCCGCAAACTCGTTGACGACTTTCTCGACGGCAGGTTTGACCTGCGCGACGTTGGCCGACAATGCCAGAATCACCTGCGGCGCGCCCTTGGCCACCTTGAACGTCTTTCCGTCTTTGGCTTTGAGGGTGGCCTCGGTGCGTTTATGCACCGGGTCAAACGGTTGGAAATGAACCACCTCGCACGCCTTTAGCGAATCCTTGTCTTTGAATCCGCCCAGGACGGCCAGATCAATGGTGTCGTTATTGTCCGGCCGCGACGCCAGCGCGCCGTTGAGGATGACCTGCTCGGCCGGGACATTGTTGACGCTGAACGGCTCGCCCAGCGTAAGCTTGTTTTGGGTCAGGGTGCCGGTCTTGTCCGAGCAGAGCACATCCACGCCCGCCAATTCCTCGATGGCCACCAACCGGCTTACGATCGCCTTTTTCCTGGCGAGCAGGCGCGCGCCAACCGCCATCGTCACCGACAACACCGTCGGCATCGCCACGGGAATGGCGGCCACCGTCAGCACCAAGGCGAATTGCAGCGTGGTGAGGATCGGGTCGCCGCGGCAGATCGCGACGGTAATAATCACCGCCACCAGAGCGACCGCCAGAACGATCAGGTAATTGCCGATCTTCAAAACCGCCCTTTGGAAATGGCTGACCGTGTGCGCCTCCTGCACCAATTGCGCCGTTTTGCCAAAGTAGGTGTTCGCGCCGGTCGCATAGACCAGCGCGCCGATTTCGCCTTGACGAATGATGGAACCGGAAAACACCGCCTCGCCGGATTTGCGCGTGGCAGGCAACGATTCACCCGTCAACGCGGACTGATCCACCTCCACGGAGTCGCCGTCCAGCAGGCGCGCGTCCGCCGGCACGATGTCACCCAGGCGCACGCGGATGACGTCGCCCGGCACCAACTCGCGCGCCGGCGGGGTGATCCACTTCCCATCCCGTTTCACGCGGGCTTGGATCGCCAGGTTGGCCTTGAGGGCGGCGATGGCATTGCCCGCCGCGCGTTCTTCCCAGAATCCGACCACGGCGTTGGCCACAAGCAAAAGGAGGATGATGAAAAAATCCGGCCAGTGCCGGACCACTCCCGACAGAATCACCGCCACTTCGATCATCCATGGGATGGGACCCCAAAAATAGGTGAGGAATTTCAGGAACGGATTGGTCTTCCTTTCCTCGATCTCGTTAGGGCCATATTGCGTCAACCGTTTCAGCGCTTCGGCTTGACTGAGACCGTCCGGCGAGGAAGCCAGCTTTTTTTCCACTTCCGCCAAGGGTAGGGATTTCAAATCGTCCTTGGCATCGGGCGTCGATCCCGATTTCGATTCGGCAGCCTTGGGGTGGTCGGCATCGGGGTTCATAATGGACATCTCTTCTATCTTTGTCGCGCGGCAGGGGTCATCTGTCGCCAGCGACCGGAGTCCATCCAACGTCTATAGAATTCTCGCATTCACTTGGGGATTTCCCACTTCCAGTCGCGAATCTCCGGCAGGTCTTGGCCGTGTCGGCAGATGTATTCCCGGTGCTCGATCAGCTTGTCCTGGAGCTGCTGCTTGAGGTAGATGCCTTTGTCGCCAGTCTGCGGCAGGCGGTCGATGGCGTCCATCACAAGGTTCCAGCGGTCCAGTTCATTCAGCACGGTCATGTCGAAAGGCGTGGTGATGGTGCCCTCTTCCTTGTAGCCTCGGACGTGGATGTTGTCATGATTTTTTCGGCGGTAGGTCAGGCGGTGGATCAACCACGGGTAAGCGTGGAAGGCGAAGATGACCGGCTTGTCCTTGGTGAAGAGGTCGTCGAAATCGATCTCGCTTAACCCATGCGGGTGTTCGCTCTGCGGCTGGAGCTTCATGAGATCCACGACGTTGACCACGCGGATTTTCAGGTCGGGCAGACGTTGGCGCATGATGGAGACGGCGGCGAGGGTTTCCAGCGTGGGCACGTCGCCGCAGCAGGCCATCACCACGTCGGGGGCGGCGTCCTGGTCGTTGCTGGCCCAGGGCCAGATGCCGATGCCCTTGGCGCAGTGCTTGACGGCGGCTTCCATGGTCAGCCATTGCGGCGCCGGGTGTTTGCCGGCCACCACCACGTTCACGTAGTGCCGGCTGCGCAGGCAGTGGTCCATCACCGACAGCAGGCAGTTTGCATCCGGCGGAAGATAAACGCGCACGACCTCGGCTTTCTTGTTCACGACGTGGTCGATGAAACCGGGGTCCTGGTGCGTGAAGCCGTTGTGATCCTGACGCCAGACGTGCGAGGCCAGGAGATAGTTCAGGGAGGAGAGTTTTGGCCGCCACGGCAGTCCCAATGTGACCTTCAGCCACTTGGCGTGCTGGTTGAACATCGAATCGACGATGTGGATGAAGGCCTCGTAGCAGTTGAACAGTCCATGGCGTCCGGTCAGCAGGTAGCCCTCGAGCCAGCCCTGGCATTGGTGCTCGCTGAGCATTTCCATCACTTGCCCGGCGGGCGAGAGGAATTCGTCGTTGGGCACGGTCCGGGCGTCCCATTGGCGCTGCGTAACCTGAAAGAGCGCCTCCAGACCGTTGGAGAGCGTTTCGTCGGGGCCAAAGACGCGGAAATTCCGCTGCTCGGCATTCAGTTTTTCCACGTCGCGGAGGAAAGGCCCAAGGACATGGGTATCACCGATGCCGGGCGCTCCCGGCGAAGGCACGCTGGCGGCGTAGTCGCGGAAATCCGACATGCGAAGATCGCGGAGCAGAATGCCGCCGTTGGCGTGGGGGTTCGCGCCCATGCGGCGCTCGCCCTTGGGCGCCAGTTCGGCCAG
>DATNIV010000125.1:0-5872 GCA_035604255.1 Telmatospirillum sp.
CGGGAGCCGTTCCGCGGGCACCATCACAGGCCAGCGGTCATCTGTACCGCACCAAAAGGCCGGACACATGACCGCCCCGACTTGACTGCTCTTTCCGTCTCTTTTTCCCTTGCAACGCAGGAGCCGTCCACACATGACGAATCTTAAGTGAACAGAATTGTGGATAAGGCTTTTCTTAGCTGAGCCACTCTGTAAGTCGCGAAGCGGCATCGGTATTCATCTGTGCTCCCTGAAAGCCGCCCAGCTTCCCAATCCGTCGGTATTCTCCATCACGGCATAACCGTGTGCCTGCGCTGGCGCGAATGCGGGGATGCCGAGGAGACTGATTAATCCAAATTCGGTGCCCGGCCCGCATCTTGCCAACCGCCGCGAGAGGGGCCATTTTCGACAGCATGCCAGAGTTGCCCGAAGTCGAAACCGTATGCCGAGGCCTGATGCAAACGCTGGAAGGCCGCCGATTGATCCGGGTGCGGACCTATCGCGCCGATCTGCGTCGGCCGTTTCCCCCGTCTTTCGCCGAGCGACTGGAAGGCCGGCGTGTCGAAAAACTGGCGCGGCGCGCCAAATATCTGACCATCTTCCTTGACGATGGCTGGGTCTGGCTGATCCATCTCGGCATGTCCGGACGGATGCTGATCGGCCCCGCCGATGATACCCGTCCCGGCAAACACGACCATGTCATCGTCGAAACCGAAGAGGGACTTCGCGTCGCCTATAATGACGCGAGACGTTTTGGCCTGATGGATCTTTGCGCCAAGACCGATCTGGCCGAACACCCCCTGCTCGCCGCCTTGGGCCCCGAACCCCTGGAAAAAGCCTTCACACCAGCCGTCCTCGCCAAAGCCCTGTCGAAGAGATCCGGACCGATCAAAACGGCGTTGCTCGACCAGACGCTGATCGCCGGCATCGGCAACATCTACGCAAGCGAAGCGCTCTTCCGCGCCGGCATCGACCCCACCCGCCCCGCCGAAACGCTGGGTCTCAAAGAGGCCCGACCGCTCGTCGCGGCGATCAAGGCCGTGCTCGCCGAAGCGATCGAGGCCGGCGGCAGCAGCCTGCGCGATCATCGCCGCCCGGATGGGGAACTGGGCTATTTTCAACACGCGTTCGCCGTCTATGACCGGGAGGGCATGCCTTGTCCAAAGTGCGATTGCGCCGAAGGCGTCCGCCGTTTGGTCCAGTCGGGCCGCTCCACCTTTTACTGCGCCAAACGGCAGCGTTAACCCGTATTTCTCATACGCAGTGGCGTCTCCGCGTTGGTGGTGTTATGACTTCATCCATGGCTCCATCGCGATCGATCCTCGCCATCCTGGCTACCCTGTTCTTGTCCACGCCCCTGATTCATCCGCTGGCGGCGGAGAGCGCGTTTCTGAGCGAATTGGAAGACTTGCCTCTCCCCCCCGGCCTGACGGAGATGCCTGGCGGCATGCTGTTCGACTCGCCCACCGGGCGTATCGTCGAGGCCACCGCGCAAGGCGAGATCGGTGCCGATCGGGTGTTCTCCTTTTACACGCAGACGTTGCCCGAACTGGGCTGGCAGAAGGTCGGACCGGCATCGTTCCGCCGCGACAACGAGCTTCTCAAGATCGAAGTGGACAGCAAGCGCCGGCCCCTGCTCGTGCGTTTTTCAGTGGTGCCTCAATAGGCTTAGTCCATGAGGCGCCCCGACCAATCGTAGCGCTTGTTCAGACATAACGGCCTCAAGACCGATAAAGAGGGATCTCATAATTATGGCCTATGAAAATATCATCGTCGAAACCAAGGGTCATGTCGGCCTGATCACACTCAATCGGCCGAAGGCCTTGAACGCGTTGTCCAGCGCCCTTGTCGTCGAATTGGGCAAGGCCCTCGACGGTTTTGAAGCCGACGACGACATCGGCGCCATTGTGTTGACCGGCAGCGAGAAGGCTTTCGCCGCAGGCGCCGACATCAAGGAAATGGCCAGCAAGACCTTTACCCAATGCTATCTGGAAGACTTCATCACCAAGGGCTGGGAGGCTGTCACCAAGGTCCGCAAACCGGTGATCGCGGCCGTGGCGGGCTATGCTCTCGGCGGTGGCTGCGAAATGGCGATGATGTGCGATTTCATCTTGGCAGCCGACACCGCCAAGTTCGGCCAACCGGAAATCACCTTGGGGATCATCCCCGGCTGCGGGGGCACGCAACGCCTGGCCCGCTTCGTCGGCAAATCGAAAGCGATGGAGATGGTGCTCACGGGACGCATGATGGACGCTGCGGAAGCGGAACACGCCGGTCTGGTCAGTCGCATCGTGCCCGCCGGAGACCTGGTCGAGGAAGCCCTGAAAGTGGCCGAACGCATCGCTTCTTTTGGACGACCGTCTGTCTTGGCGGCCAAGGAATCGATCAATCGCGCCTTTGAAACCACCTTGGCCGAAGGCGTGCATTTCGAACGCCGGCTGTTCCACGCGCTGTTCTCCACGGACGATCAAAAAGAAGGCATGGCGGCCTTTGCCGAGAAGCGGCAGCCGAATTTCAAAAATAGGTAGATTCTTCGTCTTGACGCGGACCGCCGAGGAGTCATATAAACGCGCCTTCCGATTGCGTCCTATTTCTGGAATGAACAGGTTTTTTATCCATGGCTCACCATAAGTCGGCAAAGAAGCGCATCCGCCAGACCGAACGTCGTACCGAGGTCAATCGCGCTCGCGTCAGCCGTATTCGCACCTTCGTGAAAAAGGTCGAAACGCTGATCGAAGGCGGCGACAAGGCCCTGGCCGCGGAAGCTCTGCGTGCCGCCGAGCCGGAATTGATGCGTGGCGTTCAGGCAGGTGTCGTGCATCAGAACACTGCCTCGCGCAAGGTGTCGCGACTCGTCGCGCGCATCAAGTCGCTCTAATTTTTCGAGCGGTTTACGCTCGTTCAAGATCGATCAAACGGCCGCGCCCGCCGACATGGTGGGCGCGGTCTTTTTGTGTCGCACAAGTGATTTTAGAAAAAACGGAAAAAAATTTCTGTTCGCTATTCGGTCACGTTGCGCCCTCGCCCAAGCATCGTTAGAGTTACGTCTGGCACTGTTTGAAGATGGTGCCTCTCCAAAGTTTGGCGTTGACTCAGCCCGACCTTTCGAGTCGTGGCGTGGGTGAGATGTTGAATAGTTTTATTACTTTGTTTCCCAGCCGTGCGAGTTGTTTCGACTCGCGATAAAAAATTAATAATTGTGCGTTGCAAAAAGCAGCACGGAACGGCTACGGGGCTCTTGGGGGCGGCTTGGGGATCTTGAGGCGGATAAGCCGTCCGGGTGCCGCGTCTTCTTGTGTTCGCAAGAACCGAGAAGGACGGACTCGGCGATAGTCGGGTTGGGGAGCATAGTCAGGTCGGAGCCAGAAGCGACGTTCGCCAGCGCTCCACCGGTCATGCCGAAAAAAATGTAGGGTGGGTTTTTTGAGCGACGATATGGTCCATGCACAATGGAATCGCGTCCGTGGTCGATTGCGCGATGAATATGGTGAAGCCGCCTTCAAAAGTTGGCTGAACCCACTGACACTGGCTGAAATCCGGGATGGTCAAGTGCGCATGTGCGTACCGACTCGTTTTCTCCGCGATTGGGTGGCGACGCATTACGGAGATCGCATCCGCGCCCTGTGGTCGAAGGAAGACGCCTCGATCAGCGGGGTCGACATCGTCGTTTTGCCAAGCGCCGCAAAAATGGCGCCGCGCGTTGCGCAGGCCGCCAAACCGACCGCCGTGGCCGCGCCGGCCGCGGTTCCGGCCCCGTGCGAGCCGGCCAATCTCAACGACGAAATCGGCGCCCCTCTGGACCCTCGTTACACCTTCGACAATTTCGTCGTCGGCAAACCGAACGAATTCGCTTTCGCGGCCGCCAGGCGTGTCGCCGAATCCGATCAGGTCTCCTTTAATCCGCTGTTCCTCTATGGCGGTGTCGGACTTGGCAAAACCCATCTCATGCATGCCGTCGCCTGGCACATCCGGGAGCGGGATCCCAAGCGCTCCGTGATGTATCTGTCGGCCGAAAAATTCATGTATCGCTTCGTTCGAGCGCTTCGTTTCCAGGACACCATGGCCTTCAAGGAGCAGTTTCGCTCGGTCGACGTTCTGATGATCGACGATGTGCAATTCATCGGCGGCAAGGATTCGACCCAGGAGGAATTTTTCCACACCTTCAACTCGCTGGTCGATCAGGGACGTCAGATCATCATCTCGGCCGACAAGTCACCCTCGTCCCTGCAGGGGATGGAGGAACGCCTTCGCTCGCGTCTCGGCTGCGGCCTGGTCGCCGACATTCACGCCACGACTTACGAATTGCGCTTAGGCATCCTCGGCGCCAAAGCCGAGCAGATGGACGTCGACGTGCCGCGCAAGGTGGCCGAGTTCCTGGCGCACAAAATCACTTCGAACGTGCGCGAGTTGGAAGGCGCGCTCAACCGGGTCGTCGCCCACGCTCAATTGGTCGGCCGCGACATCACCTTGGAGTCCACGCAAGAGGTGTTGCACGACCTTCTGCGGGCCAACGACCGCCGCATCACCATTGAGGAAATCCAGAAGAAGGTGGCTGAACATTTCAATATCCGCCTTGCCGACATGCACTCCGCCAGACGCGCCCGTCAGGTCGCCCGCCCACGCCAAGTCGCCATGTATCTGGCCAAACAGCTGACCTCTCGCTCGCTTCCCGAGATCGGGCGCAAATTCGGCGGCCGCGACCATACGACCGTGATGCATGCGGTAAAAAAGATCGAGGAATTGCGCAGCGCCGATTCCAGCTTCGCCGAAGACATCGAGCTGTTGAGAAGAATGCTGGAAAGCTGAGGTGTTAGGTCGTCACCGTCTGGACGGCCAACCCGCCGTGGATTGCCGGGTCAAGCCCGGCAATGACGAAAAAGGGTGCGGTCCAATGGACACGCACGACTCTCCCATCACGTCAGACAATATTGGCCATGAGGAACGGAGCGGGCATAGCCCGCGACTGGGCCGCGCAATCGTTTGCGCGAGAGCCAAGGGGCCGGATGGCCCCGCCCGGTGACTGAGGGACACTGAAAAAACGCCCTATCGCCATCGCCGATGGCGATAGGGCGAAATCGCTTCTGGAACCAAAGGCTTGTGCTATACTGTCGCCCCTTAACTAGAGGGGGGTGCGGCGACGCGCCTTGTGGGAATCGCGGACAGGCCGCAGATAAGCAACGGATCGCCATGAAACTAACCATTGAACGCGCCGCCCTGTTGAAGTCGTTAAATCATGTGCAGAGTGTGGTCGAACGACGAAACACCATCCCAATTCTCTCCAATGTCAAAATCGAAGGCCGCGCCGGGCAACTCAGCCTGAACGCCACCGATATGGACCTGGATATCGTCGAAGCCGTCGCCGCCGATGTGGCGCGACCGGGTGCGACCACCGCACCCGCGCATACGCTTTACGAAATCATCCGCAAATTGCCCGAGGGCTCTCAGGTCGAGATCGAACAGACCGGCGACGACAGCCAATTGATCTTGCGGTCCGGGCGCTCCCGTTTCACGCTGGCGTCTCTGCCGGTCGCTGATTACCCGGTCATGTCGGGCGGCGATCTGCCCTACAGTTTCATCCTGGGCGCCGACGACTTGAAAGGGTTGATCGACCGCACCCGCTTCGCCATCTCCAGCGAAGAAACCCGCTATTACCTGAACGGCATTTATCTGCACGCAGCCACCTCGGGCGGGGTTCCGGTGCTGCGCGCCGTCGCCACCGACGGCCATCGTCTGGCCCGCGTCGAAGTGCCGCTGCCGGAAGGCGCCGTCGGCATGACCGGCGTGATCGTGCCCCGCAAGACCGTGTCCGAACTGCGCAAGCTGATCGAAGAAGCCAGCCAGGACGTCACCGTGTCTCTGTCGGAAACCAAGATCCGTTTCGCCTTCGACAATG
>DATNIV010000126.1:0-5630 GCA_035604255.1 Telmatospirillum sp.
ACGAAATCTCCGTGGTGGGCAAGGGCAAGAGCGAGCCGCTGGTCCCGACCAAAGACGGCGTCCGCGAGCCGCAGAACCGCCGCGTGCAGATCATCATCTAAAAGACGATCCGCAACCGGAGACTCCGGAAACGCAAAAGCCGCCGCAGGGGCAATCCTGCGGCGGCTTTTGTCATTCTTGCCCAAAAACGCCGGACGTCCCCGCCAAATCGAGACGGCATTGACATCCTTCCGATCATGGGTGCAGTGATTTTATTCCGTTTTCGAAGCCTGCGCCGCGCTGGCCGTTTTGTCTTTGGCCGCTGGCTTGCTCTTTTTCGACGCCTTCGCCTTTTCGGCCTTTGGCTTGGCATCCTCGCAGGCCTGAACGTAATAAGCATGCGACGCGCCGGCCGTCACCGCGAAACCTTCAATTTCGTGAGCTTCCATGGCCAACGCCTTATCAAGGTTTTCCCACGCCTGCTGGCAATAGGCGACGTCGGTGAAGACGCGTTGGCCGGCATCATTGGCGACCTTGGTCATCCACATGTCGAAATTGCCACCGGCGCGGCTGAAGTGCTGCCGCAAGGCCGCGGCGTTCTCTTGCAGCTTACCGCCGAATTTTCCGACAAAATCATTGTAACGGACGGAGAAAGTGGGATCGTTCGGATCGAGTGTTTGGCAATTCAACGCCGCGACGTTAAATTCCTGCTGCAAAATCCGAAAGTGAGCGGCCTTTGCTTCACCAGGCGTGAAGCAGGCCGTCGTCGCCGCCTGCGCCGCCCCGAAAGAGGTCAGGCAAAGAACGAGGACAGAAGCACTCAAACGCTTAAGCAAGATACACCATTCATTCTGTGAAAAGAGCTTGGACGGGCAGATATTGCGCCTCTCTCCAACCAAAGATCAATCCATGTGGTGACCATCGGGGATAAATTGCACCTCCTCCCGGCAATCTGCTCAAACAAATGGGGGTAAATGCGACACGAAGGGCCACCCAATCTGGTATTGCGGTCTAGTTATATGATAACTTTTGGCGTACAGAAGGTGGAACGCTGTCTCGCTCGCCGTCTTTGCGCAGGCCACGCCAGAACCGCCATCAACATCCGATGGATATACGCTTATGGCCAGATACCCGAATCCGCTCACGCCCCTCGTTCCAACCGCGTCCCGCTGTAGCCAAGTCGTTGAGTTGCTGAGCGCCGACATCCGTTCGGGCATCTATCGGCCAAAGGATCGGTTGCCGACGGAACAAGACATGATCGTGCGGTTCGGCGTCAGCCGCACCGTTATCCGGGAAGCGCTCGCGTCACTCAAAGCCGAAGGACTGGTGATCACGCGACAAGGGTCGGGAGCCTTCGTCGCCGAAAATTCGATCGCGCCTCCTTTTCGCATCTCCCCCGACGACATGCATTCGATCCCGCAAAAGCTTCATGTCTTGCGACTCCGCCTTGCCGTCGAGGTCGAAGCCGCCGGCATGGCGGCCCTGCATCGGAACGCACGGACGCTTGCCCGGATCGGACATTGTCTCGATTTGCTGGATGAGAGCCTCAAGGCCGGTACCGGAATTGGGCAACGCGACTACGAATTCCATCTGGCGATCGCCGCGGCCACCGCCAACCCTTACTTCGAACGCTTCATCCGTTTCCTGCGCAGCGCCTTGCCGCCCGGGCGAGAAATCGATCCCGCTCTCAAAGACCCGAAAGTCTGGCTCGACTATTTTACGCGGGTCCAGAAACAGCATCGACAGATCTATATCGCCATTCGTGACAGGGATCCCGAGAATGCGCGGAAGGCCGTTCGCGCCCATCTCGAAAGCACGCTCGCCGAATATCGCAAATTTGCCGCCGCCGATACCGCGATCCTGTCCGAGCGGCAAAGTCCCCCCGAATAAGAGCAATCAGGCTCATCCCACGCGTTCACGAGGTTTTTGCATGAACAAGCCCTCTCCAAAGTCTCATATCGTCTCCGCCACCGAAACGGTGAAAGTCTTGACCCGTCAAGCGACGCCCGGGGACCATTTCCGCGAAAGCTGCGAACGGCGGATCATTCATACGGCCCAATTGATGAGCGTCGTCATCGACTTCGGCGGCGGCCCCTGGACCGAAGCGGATCCTTTTCACAGCCACCCGCATGAACAGACGACTTATGTCGCTGAAGGCGACATCCTGTTTGTTTGCGAGGGACTTCAGCCGGTCCGCCTGACTGCTGGCGATCTCTATGCCATTCCTCCCGACGTGCCGCATTCGATCCAATTGCTGTCGAAGACGGCCCGCTTGGTCGACAGCTTCAATCCCATTCGAAACGATTTCCTCTAGGAAAGACGAAACCATGAGCCATCTCTTCGATCTCACCGGCAAAGTTGCCATCGTCACCGGCGCCAACGGTGGCATTGGTCAGGGAATAGCCGTCGCCTTGGCCAATGCCGGGGCCGACATTGCCGCCGTGGCCCGTTCGGACATGAGCGAAACCGCCCAACTGATAGCCGCCGCCGGCCGCCGTTTCTTGCCGATACAGGCCGATCTCGCCACCACCGGCCCCATCGCGCGCATCGTGGACGAGACCGTCGCCTGGGCGGGACAAATCGATGTCCTGGTCAACAACGCCGGGATCATTCGCCGCGCCGACTCCGTCGACTTCACCGAAGAAGACTGGGACGAGGTCATGAACGTCAATCTCAAGTCCGCCTTCTTCCTCACGCAGGCGGTGGCGAAAAGGATGTTCGCGCAAGGACAAGGCGGCAAGATCATCAATATCGCCTCGATGCTGTCCTTCCAAGGCGGCATCCGGGTCCCCTCCTACACCGCCAGCAAAAGCGGACTGGCCGGCGTGACCCGTTTGCTCGCCTGCGAATGGGCCGGCAAAGGATTGAACGTCAACGCGATCGCCCCCGGCTATTTCGCCACCAACAACACCCAGCAATTGCGTGATGATCCGGATCGCAACGCCGCCATTCTCGGCCGCATTCCTGCCGGTCGTTGGGGAATTCCCTCGGATTGCGGCGGCGCCGCGGTCTTTCTGGCGTCCCGCGCGGCGGACTATGTCCACGGCATCGTCCTGCCGGTGGATGGCGGCTGGCTGTCCCGCTAACCGTCGATTTCGAAGATCAGTGACGCCGGCCGTCCCAAGCCGGCGGCACCGCTCACAAATCCCGTCACAAGGGAATCGGCGCCAGATAGCCAAGGAACTGTTCGACCACCACGTCCCAGGAAAACCGCTCGGCATAAGCCCGGCAATCGGTTGGCGATAATGACAGGGCCTGTTTTGCGGCGACCGCAAGATCCTCGTCCATGACACCCACTGGATGATTGGGCAAGGTCTTGGACAGAACATCCCGAGGACCCGCCACCGGAAAGGCGGCAACAGGAACCCCCGAGGCCAACGCCTCCAGCATGACCAACCCGAAGGTGTCGGTCCGGCTGGGAAAAACCAGGACATCGGCGGCCGAGAAATAGCTGGAAAGCTGGGCATCCCCCTGGGCGACGATGAATTTGGCGTCGGGGTAACGACGGATCAGATGATCGCGTTGCGGCCCCGACCCCACCACCACTTTGGTGCCGTCGAGATCCAGGTCCAGAAACGCCGGCAGATTTTTGTCGATGGTGACGCGGCCGACGAACAGATAGATGGGGCGCGGAAAATTGAGCGCGGCCTTGCCTTGCGGCCGGAAGACATCGGTATCGACGCCATGCGCCCAGTGCCGTAAATTGCAGAATCCCTGCTCGGACAATTCCTCATAAACCGAATGCGACGGCACCATGGCGGCTGATGACGGCGCATGAAAATAGCGGACAATCCCGTAAAGCCAAGACAACGGCAGCTTGGTCCGGGCCTGCAGATATTGGGGAAATTTGGTGTGATAGGCCGTGGTAAAGGGCCATCCACGGCGCAGACAATAGCGCCGCGCCGCCCAACCGAGCGGACCTTCGGTGGCAATATGCACAGCCTCGGGACGAAAGGCTTCCAAACGTTTGCGCACCCCCGATCCGGCGCCCAACGCCAGGGGAATTTCGGGATAAGTCGGACATGGAATGGTCCGGAAGGAATCGGGGCCGATGACCAGCAACTCATGGGGGATCGCCCGCAAGCGGTCATAAAGACTGGACAACACCCGCACGACCCCATTGGGTTGCGGGTGCCAGGCGTCGGTGACGATGGCGATGCGCAAGGGGCCAATCCTTAAAGAAAATCTCTCTTGAGAGACTGGGGTTAACGACAGCCAACGTTACATGCAAGTGACGTTGTTATGAAATGTCCCTCAGGCGCCGGGCGGGGGTAGTTATATATAGCCCTCCGAAGCCGGGGGGGGCCTCAACGGCCCAGTCGCGAGCAAGCTCGCTCCGTCCCTCATTTTCAACGTTGACTGTAGTGACCCGACGGAACGAAGCACGGCTTCGTGACTAGCCCGTTGAGGGCGCCGCAGCGTTGCCGCAGCGCCAGCGGAGGCAAAAGCGAGGAAAGCCAAGTGGGCGGAGCCCACGCCCGGCGTCTGAGGGCTATTTAAAACATTGACTCATGATCGCCCTTGCCTTTAGGCAAGGGCGATCATGACCTATTCCGTCAAAGAGATCTTCTACACCTTGCAAGGCGAGGGCGCGCAGGCCGGCAGGCCGGCGGTATTCTGCCGCTTCACCGGCTGCAATCTGTGGTCGGGACGCGAAGAGGACCGTGCCGACGCCATTTGCCGCTTTTGCGACACCGATTTCGTCGGCGCCGATGCCGGGCGCTTTGCCAACGCAGACACCCTCGCCGACGCTGTTGCCGCTCTCTGGCCCAGGAAGCCCGGCGGACGGCCCTATGTGGTCTGTACGGGTGGCGAACCCTTGTTGCAACTCGATACCGCCCTCTGCGACGCCCTCCACGCCAGAGGCTTCGAGATCGGCGTCGAGACCAATGGCACGCAAGGCCGCCCCCCCGGCATCGATTGGCTGTGCGTCAGCCCGAAAGCCGGCAGCCGATTGATCCTGACCTCGGGCGATGAATTGAAGCTGGTCTATCCGCAAGCCGGCGCCTCCCCGGAACGCTACGCCTCCTTGGCCTTCGACCATTTTTTCCTGCAACCCCTTGATGGCCCCGACCAAGTCGGACATATCCAGGCCGCCGCAACCTATTGCCTGCAAAATCCGCAGTGGCGCCTCGGCTTGCAAATGCATAAGGTCGCAGGCCTTCGTTGAGGACAGAGTTCTGAAATGACTTCCTTCACCGTCACGCGGCAGATCGCCATCGACGCGGGCCATCGAGTGATGACCCATGGCTCGAAATGCCGTCACCTGCATGGACACCGCTATACCGTCGAAGCGACCTGCCTGGCCGACCATCTGCAAGCCGTCGGCGAGCAATCCGACATGGTGCTCGATTTCGGGTTCCTCAAAGAGGAAATGATGGCCGAAATCGACGCGCCCTGCGACCACGGCTTCCTGGCTTATGTCGAGGATGTCGAACTTCTGTCCATGTTCCGCCCCGAAAACGCCGACAGCGCCGCCTGGCTCGCCACACTTCGCAACGACGTGCGCAAAGACGGCTATTGCCTGACCTCGGCGACACAGATGGGGACCAAGCTCTATGTGCTCGACGTCAATCCGACCGCCGAGCAATTGTGCCGTCATTGGTTCTATCGGCTGAAACCGGTGGTCGCCGCCAAAAGCGGCGGTTTGG
>DATNIV010000127.1:0-4568 GCA_035604255.1 Telmatospirillum sp.
ACCACCACCGGCATATCGGCGCCGCCGATCGGCAGGATCAGCAGGAAGCCCAGAGCCAAGGCGATGAGGGTGATCAAGATGAAGGTGAGCGAGGATTCCGAGGCGACAAACAGGCCGACCAGAACGATCAGGGCAATCCCCAGCGCGGCATTCAGGGGATGCTGCAGCCGAAACACCAGCGGATTGCCGGACACCAGACCTTGCAGTTTGGCGAAAGCGACCAGCGAGCCGGTGAACGTGATGGCGCCGATGGCCAACCCGATGCTCATCTCAACCAGCGAACCACCATGGATATGGCCGGGCAGACCGATATGATAAGCCTCGGGATTGCCGAAGGCGGCAGCGGCGACAAAGACCGCAGCCAAGCCGACCAAGCTATGAAAGGCCGCCACCAACTGCGGCAAAGCGGTCATCTGGATGCGCTTGGCCACCACCGTGCCGATCGACCCGCCGATCAGCATGCCGATGATGATCATCGAATAACTGACGACGCCGGGAGTCAGAAGCGTGGTGACGATGGCCAGCGCCATGCCGGCCATACCCCACACGTTGCCTTGACGGGAGGTTTCCGGCGAGGAAAGGCCACGCAATGCCATGATGAAGCAGACCGAGGCGACGAGATAGGCAAATGCCGTTAAATTTTCAGTCACGTCAGCCCCCTTATTTCTGCTTCTTTTTGAACATCGACAGCATCCTCTGGGTGACGATGAAGCCCCCGAAGATGTTCACCGAGGCTAAGATAACGGCCAAAAAGCCGAAAACCTTGGACAGGGAGAAGCCGGCCGGGCCGGCGGCCAGCAAGGCCCCGACGATGATTACCGAAGAAATGGCATTGGTCACCGCCATCAGCGGCGAGTGAAGCGCCGGCGTGACCCGCCAAACCACATAGTAGCCGACGAAACAAGCCAGCACGAACACGGTCAGGAAAGACATGAAGGTGCCATGCCCGACATCGGCCTGCTGGGCGGCCAGTTGCGCCATTTGCTGGGCATAGTCCTGGGCGCTTTGCGCCAAGGCCTGGGCCTGGACGGCCAAACGGTTGGCGCCGTCTACGACTTGTTGATCCATGGAAATTTCTCCTTAACTGGGACTTCGTTACGATGCCTCCGCTCCGCTTGCAGCGAAGCTCAGGCGCCGCTCGGGCTTAAGGCCGGGTGAACCACCTGGCCGTCACGGGTCAACGCCGTGCCCTTGATGATCTCGTCATCCCAATTGATGGTCAGCCCCTTGCTGTCCTTGTCATAGGAAAGGTTGAGGAAATTCAGCAGATTTTTGGCGAATAACAGGCTGGTGTCGGCCGCCAACCGGGCGGGCACATTGGCATGTCCGACCAAGGTCACGCCATGTTTGACCACCACTTTCCCATATTCGGACAAGGGACAGTTGCCACCGGCCTCGACCGCCAGATCGACGATCACCGAGCCCTTGCGCATGTCCTTGACCATCTCTTCGGTGATCAACACGGGCGCCGGTTTGCCGGGAATCAGCGCCGTCGAGATGGCGATGTCGGTCTTCTTCAGCGTTTCAGCGATTTTTTCCGCCTGCTTGCGCTTGTAGTCCTCGTCCATTTCCTTGGCATAACCGCCCGAGGTTTCGGCATCCTTGACCGGGGCATCGACCTCGACGAATTTGCCGCCTAAGGATTCCACCTGTTCCTTGACCGCCGGGCGAACATCGAAGGCATAAACGACGGCCCCCATGCGTTTGGCCGTGGCGATCGCCTGCAATCCGGCCACCCCGGCGCCCAGCACCAGAATACGGGCCGGCGCGATGGTCCCAGCGGCGGTCATCATCATTGGAAAGGCACGCCCATATTCGGACGCCGCGTCAAGCACCGCCTTGTAACCGGCCAAATTGCTTTGCGAAGACAAGATGTCCATGTTTTGGGCACGGCTGATCCGTGGCAGCAATTCCAGCGCAAAAGCGGTAACACCCGCCTTGGCATAGGCTTCGACCTGCGGCTTGTTCTGCAGCGCCGCCAGATGCGCGATCAAAATGGCGCCCTTCTTGAAGAGCGCCAGTTCGTCCAGACCCTCTTCGGCGGTTAAAGGACGCTGGATCTTGAGCACCACGTCGGCATCCTGCAACGCCGTCGCTTCGTCAGCGGCGATACTAGCACCGGCGGCGGTAAAGGCATCATCGGCCAGAGAGGCTCCTTCGCCGGCTCCGCTCTCGACGATCACGTCAAAACCCATTCCCACAAATTTTTTAATAGTATCCGGTGAAGCCGCTACTCGCGCTTCATTGACCCGACGCTCTTTCGGGATGGCGATCTTCATCAAGTTAGCCCTCTTCTCGATGTCCTTATTAAGACGAGTTTCAGAATACCCTTTGCCGCCAATTTGCCAAGCGCTTTGGCGGTTGGGTTTTTCTCCTTGGGATTTGTCATGAAACAGTCAGGCGTTACAGACCGCCCCGCCTCGACAATTCCGCCAACGATCTCTGCACACAGGTTTGAATGGATTGCCGGCACGTCAAGGTGAGGACCCAGAGAATGAGGAGAGCAGGAACATTCCATCGAGAACATCCTTGAGCCGATCGGCACTTTGTCGACCTTAAGCGAGCCTGAAGCCCATGGAACGGTCACGTTAGGGCAATAAAAATAACCCACAATAAGGTTCGATTATATCACAATACGATACATCATCAAGATCATTCCGAGGTTTTCCCCCAAATGATCGGAGCCCTCATCCAGACAGATAGAGATCCCCGGCAAGCCACGCCGCGAAGCGGTCGTCCGTCTGCTTCGACGAATGGCCATCCAGCCCCAGCGCATTGCGCATTGCGCAGGCGCGCGACAAACTCCCGAATACCGAGGAGCACAATCACTGTGCAGAGGTACCCTGAGTTGTTGCAGAAGCATCAAAAAACAGGATTACTATTGCAATACGATAATTCATATCGCAAAATTGCACCGTCGAAATGTGGACCCTGCAAGGATGACCGAACATTCAACCGCCGAATCACGCGCAAAAAGATCGCCGTTATTCATCAACTCGGTCGAAAAGGCGTTCGCCGTGCTCACGGCCTTCGACGGCACGAAACGCCAATTGTCGCTGACCGAGCTTGCCGCCTCCACCGGCATCGGCATGAGCGCCGCCCAGCGCTGCGTCCACACCTTGACCACACTGGGATGCCTGACGAAGGACGCCGACAGCGGGCGCTATGAGCTTTCACCGCGCCTGCTGTCCTTTGCGCACCATTACCTGTCGTCAAATGACTTGGTAACGCGGGCCGAACCGTCTGTCCGTCAATTGGCCCTGGAAACCGAAGAAGCGGTCAGCCTGACCATCCGCGACGACACCGATATCGTTTTCGTGTTGCGTTATGTCAGCCGCAAGATGCTGTTTCCCGATATCGTCGTCGGCTCCAGGGTGCCCGTCTATTGCTCGGCCCCCGGCCTCGCCATGCTCTCCTGCCTTCCGCAAGACGAAGCCGCGTCAATCCTCACCCGCAGCAATCTGGTCGCCTACACCCCCTCCACCGTGACCGACCAGAACGCCATCGTGAATCGCCTGAGGACGTTCCGCACGAACGGCTATGCGCATACGCGTGAGGAATATTTCCTGTTGGATATGGTGATCGCCGCCGCCATTACCGATGCCCGCGGTCGACCGCAGGGCGCGGTGAGCGTGGCCGTCGGGAAAAATCGCTTCGACGTCGAGCGAGACGAGAGCCGTTTGGCCGATCTGGTGATGACGACGGCCGCCCGGATCTCAGCGCCGCGACGGCCAGAGGTCCTTAAGACATGATCGACCCAACGAACGTCTTGCGGCCCACCGACGTGATCGACTTCACCGAGCCCTCCGTTCACCGATTGGCCCTCAATCTCGCCAGCAAAGCGAACGACCCGGCGGACATTGCAGCACGCTGCTTTCATTGGGTCCGCGACGAGGTCGCGCATATCTGCGACGTCCACGGCGGAACCGTGGTATGGCACGCATCGGACGTTCTGCGGGAAAGAGTGGGGATCTGTTACGCCAAATGCCATCTGCTGGTGGCTTTGCTTCGGGCTAATGCCATCCCCGCCGGATTTTCCTATCAACGTCTCACATTCGCCGACGCCGCCAGCGGCTTCGGCCTCCACGGTTTGGTCGCGCTCTCGTTGCCACACATTGGGTGGTATCGGGTCGATCCCCGCGGCAACAAGGATGGGATCGATGCCCGCTTCTGCCCGCCGACCGAGTGCTTGGCCTATCGGGTCGAGCAACCCGGAGAATGCGATCTGGCGGGTGTCTGGCCCGATCCGGAGCCCCGCGTGATGACGGCGCTGACCACCGCTAGAAACTGGCGGGATCTATTGGCCCATCTGCCGGATATCGGCCCCCACGACCGTAAAGAGAGGAAAAATTGCTTAACCGAATAGTCCTGTGCCTCGCCGTCGTGGCGCTGACGGCTTGCGCGACGACGGACATGACCACACCGGCCCATGTGACCGAACGCCCTGATTTGCGTCATTACTTCTCGGATGCCGGAACAGACGGCACGATCGTCGTCTTCGATCCACGGTCCAAGTCCGCCGTGGCCGTCAATGCCGCGCGGGCAGAGCGAGGATATCTCCCCGCCTC
>DATNIV010000128.1:0-4533 GCA_035604255.1 Telmatospirillum sp.
AAGGCCGCGAACTCACCTATGGTTTTGACGCCGACTTCCAGGTGGAAAGCTATCTGCGTCACCAGGGCAGCAGCTTTGTCGACCGGTTTGACGCCAACTGCTATCTGTATATCACTCGCGCCATGGATTATTTCGACCTCGCCGCCGACCACGGCGGTATCCTTGCCAACGCCTTCCGCGGGACCAAAGTCCGCTTCTGCGTCATTTCCTTTACCAGCGACTGGCTTTTCCCGACCCGAGAAAGCCGCTCCATCGTTCATGCCCTCAACGCGGTTGCCGCCAACGTCAGCTTCGTCGAGGTGGAATCGGACAAAGGACACGACGCCTTTCTGCTTGATGAGCCGGAGTTTCACGCCACGCTTTCCGGATTTCTGGAAGGAGCCGCCGAGCATCGTGGCCTGCCGCGAGGAGGCCGGTGATGACCACGTCCACCAATGGCATGGGAGCGCCCAGCATCCGCGTCGATCTCCAATTGATCGCCGACATGGTGGAGCCGAACTCCCGCGTCCTCGACTTAGGGTGCGGCGAGGGCATTCTTCTCGACTATCTGAATCGCTTCAAACGAGTCGATGGCCGCGGCATGGAACTGTCCATGGCCGGTGTGCGCGCAGCCGTTGCCCACGGTCTTTCGGTGATCCAAGGCGACGCCGACACGGATATCAAGGAATATCCCTCCGGCGCCTTCGATTACGTCATCCTCAGCCAAACCTTGCAGGCGACACGCGAACCCAAGAGCGTCCTCGAACATATGCTGCGTATCGGTCGACGGGCCATTGTCTCTTTTCCCAATTTCGCCCATTGGCGCGTCCGCTTGTCTCTGCTTCGCAACGGACGGATGCCGGTCACCGAGACTCTGACCTACCAATGGTATGACACGCCCAATATCCATCTGTGCACCATTCGCGATTTCACCGCGCTTTGCGCAGAACTGGGAATTGAGGTCGAGCGCGCCATCTCGCTCGATTCGAAAGGCACCATCCGTTTCGACGCCGGCGGCCGATTCGCCAACTGGCTTGGCGAACAGGCGGTCTTCCTCCTGCGCCGCCGCTAGCGATGATATCCTTAGGCGCCGGCCATCTGATCAGTTTGGCGGCGACGCTCGTCGTCATACTCCTGATCACCGTCTTGTCGTCGCGGTCGGTGACATCGGCCGAAGGCTTCAGCCTCTGCGGCCGATCCTCAGGCGCCATGCTGATCGCCGGCGGCATCTCGGGAACCTGTGTCGGCGGAGCGGCCACCATCGGGTCGGCGCAGATGGCTTATTCCATCGGGTTGTCGGCCTGGTGGTTTACGTTGGGAATGGGATTGGGCCTGATCGTTCTGGCCATCTTCTATGCGTCCCCCTTGCGCAGGAGCGGACTGGAAACGGTTCCCCAATATCTGGGGCTTCACTACGGAAAGGCCGCAGGACCGTTAACCAGCATCATTTCGTCGCTCGGAATTCTGTTCAGCGCGGTGGCCAGCGCATTGTCCGGCATCTCGATGATCGCACTGATCTTCCATCTGGCGCCTTGGCAAGCGGCCGCCGCGATCATCATCCTGGTGACCATCATCGTCTCCTTCGGCGGGTTGAAGGGGGCGGGGATCTCCGGCCTTTTGAAAATGGCCGTCATCTGGGTGACGCTGATCGCCGCCGGGGCCCTGGCCAGTCTCGCACTCAGCGGCATGGCCGACTTCGACGCGACCTTCCCCTCGTTTCCGTGGTTCAGCCTGGTCGGCCGCGGATGGCCGGATTGCCTGGGAAACGCCGCATCGCTGATCGTCGGGGTCATTTGCACGCAAACCTATATTCAGGCGATTTATTCGGCGTCGGATGCGAAAGTGGCGGCGACGGGGACGCTGGCCGCCGCGCTGATCACCATCCCGGTGGGATTGCCCTCCGTTGCCGTCGGCATGTTCATGCACAGTGCCCATCCCGGCATCCAGCCGATTCTGGCCTTGCCGATGTATTTGATCCTCTATCTGCCCTCTTGGTTGGGCGGTATCGGTCTGGCCGGCATCCTGTTCTCCGTCGTGGGCTCGATCGCCGGCCTGGCGTTGGGAATCGGCACGATGGTCGCCAATGACATCGGCCGCGGCGTTCTGCATATCACCAGCGATCGGCGGATTTTGCGGATCAACCGCGCCACCGTCTTGGTGGTGACCTGCCTGGCCATGGTGATTTCTCTGAGCAACGCCGATAGCTTTGTCCTCGACTGGAATTATATGTCGATGGCGCTGCGCGGCGGCGGCGTGTTCATCCCGATGACGCTGGCGATCTTCTGGCCCCACCGGCTCTCCGCGTCCTGGGCCGTTTTGTCCATGGCGGCCAGCACGACCGCCGCGGTTATAGGCCGCGCTATTTTCGGGCTTTCGATCAATCCCTTGTTTATCGGACTCTCGGTCAGTCTGCTCATCGTTGTGATCGGCTTGATCGTCTCGCCCGCACGCAACCGCGCGCCGCACACGCCTCAACCAATCGGCCCGATCTTGCGCAAGCCCTGAGGCATCGGCAAATAACCACGGTTCTTTGCCGAGTGATCGCGCAGGGAAGAGGCGGCATAGATCTGCTTGGCGGCCTCGACCATCAAGACACCGGCGAAGCTCGGAAACCATCGTTCCCCGACCTGTTCCCACGCGGGAGCTGATCGCACGACAAACCGCGACTGAAAGGGCGGCATGAAAAGCGCCGAGGATGTCTGCAGCGGCGTATACATATTGTCGCGCAGCAGGCGCGACAATTGTGATGGCGTGTAAGGACGCCCTTGGCCGAAGGGGGTTCGGTCGAGACGTGCCCAAATGCCACGCCGATTGGGCGCCACGACCAAAAGACGACCACTGTCGGCCAGCACGCGCCAGATTTCGCGCAAGGTGGCGCGGACCTGCTCGGTCGATTCCAAAACATGCACCAGCAACACACGATCGATGGAACGATCCGGCAAGGGCAGATCGGTTTCGTCAGCCAGACAAACCAAGCCGGGACCCTCCGGTGGCCACGGCAATACGCCGAGCGACGACGGCATCACGGCGATGACTCGTTCCGTTTCTTCCCGGAACGCACGCAGATAAGGCGTTGAAAAGCCCAGTCCCAGCACGCTCAAATTGTGGGAATCCGGCCAGATGGCGCGAATCCGCCGCCTTATCATCCGTCTGGCGGTCTGCCCCAGACTGGAATCATAAAAATCGCGAAGATCGATCACATCGCTCGACATGATCCATCAATGAAACGCTTCTTGAGGCACGGCAAGTGAAATCAGCGTGACCGGCGGGACGACCTGGCGCTATGGTTGCCTGTCACGAGAACAGGCCCCGAATGTTCCACCCAGGCGCTGTCAGTTGGGAGAGGATATGTCCAAGCTACAGATCGAACAGATCCCCGTGCTCCGCGACAATTATGTCTATCTTCTCCATGATTCCACGAGCGGCGCCACCGCCGTGGTCGATCCCGCCGTTGCCGAAGCGGTGGAAGAACGCTTGGCGTTGAAGGGTTGGACGCTGACGCACATCCTCAACACTCATCACCACGACGACCATACCGGAGGCAATCTGGCCCTGAAGCAGCGGCACCACGCCCAGGTGGTCGGCGCGCGCAATGATTCCCAGCGTATCCCGGGAATCGACATTCAAGTGACCGATGGCGATAGCTTTCTGCTGGGAACGTGCGCCGCGATGGTGATGGCGGTCCCCGGCCACACGCGGGGGCATATCGCATACTGGTTTCCGGAAAGCCAGGCGCTGTTTTGCGGAGATACGCTCTTTGCCATGGGCTGCGGTCGATTGTTCGAAGGCACGGCCGAACAGATGTGGGCCTCTTTGCAGACGTTGCGCGGTCTCCCCGACGACACGATGGTCTATTGCGCCCACGAATACACGCTGTCCAACGCCCATTTCGCCCGCATGGTCGAGCGAGACAACAAAGATCTGTTGACCCGAATCGACGATATCGAAAAGCGGCGCAACCGCAACATGCCGACCGTGCCATCACCGCTTTCTCTCGAACGAGCGACCAATCCTTTCCTGCGCGCCGATATCGAAAGCGTGAAAAAGGGCGTGGGTCTTCCCGGTGCAGATCCCGCCCGTGTTTTCGCCGAAATCCGCCGCCGTAAAGACGCCTTCTGATCCCCCCTGTCCTGGGAGCTTAGGATGAAACTCCGTTACAGCCCGACATCCCCATTCGTCCGCAAAGTTCTCGTCGTCGCCCTGGAAACCGGCCTCGACGACAAAATTGAACGAATTTCCACCAACGCCTGGGCTCCCGACACCGATTTGCCACAGGATAATCCGCTGGGCAAAGTGCCGACGCTGATCACCGATGGTGGCGAACATCTCTATGATTCGCCGGTGATCTGCGAATATCTCGATAGCCTGCACGATGGGGAAAAGCTTTTTCCACCGGCGGGAGGCCCTCGCTGGACCTCCTTGCGCCGACAGGCCTTGGCGGATGGCCTCATGGATGCCGTGGTCTCCCGGCGCACCGAAATGACATTCAGACCGGCCGAACATCGTTCGGCGTCCTGGATGGACCGGCAAGCCGCCGCCGTCACGCGGACGCTC
>DATNIV010000129.1:0-2989 GCA_035604255.1 Telmatospirillum sp.
ACGCGCCGCGAATCGTGGCCATGGTAAGCGTGCATGTCGCCGCCGCAAATGCCCGCGGCCTCGACGCGGATCAGCACCTCTCCGGCACCGGCACAGGGCTCGGGTTCGTCGCGATAGATGAGTTCCTCTGTGTTTGTATAGACCAACGCCTTCATCGCATGTCCTCGTCTCGGCCGTTTTATAGGTCCACTGGACCATCCAGTAGACCAGTTGGCGAACCATACGGTCGTTGTGGCTATTTTGTCAAGCCGCTCTCGTCGGCTCGTCCTGCCTTAAGTCGACGCTCGCTTCATCGTCGAAGGGTTTGGTTGCGGGTTTGCTTCAGATAAACTAATATATTAGATATGTTAATGACTGGAGGGAGGCGCGGTACTCCAAGGTGGGGCGATCAGTCCGGCCACCATCTTTGCTCAAGGGGCCGCGGTTGCAGTTCCGATTCCATCATCATCGAAAAAAGAACGACATTCCCAACGAGGAGGAAACATGAAAACCCAACTGAAGACCCTATCGGCGGTCGCTTTCGCGAGCCTGTTTGCCGCGTCAGTCGTGCAGGCCCGCGAATTCCGCTCGGCCGACGTCCATCCGATGGACTATCCGACGGTTATGACCGAGATCCAGCTTGGCAAGGTTCTCTCGGAAAAGACCGGCGGTAACTACACCGTCAAGGTCTATGGCAACAGTTCTCTTGGTTCCGAGAAGGACACCGTCGAGCAGGCAAAGCTCGGCGCGCTCGACATGGTGCGTGTGAACACGGCCGCATTCCAATCCATCGTTCCTGAAACCATGATCTTGTCGTTGCCGTTCCTTTATCGTGACGTCGATCATCTTCGGAAAGTGATCTATGGCCCGATCGGCGAGCGCGTTCTGGCGAAATTCGAAAAGGCGGGCTTTATCGGTTTAGCGCTTTGGGAATCCGGCGCACGGAGCATCTATGCCAAGAAACCGGTACGGAATTTGGCCGATGTCAAGGGCATGAAAATCCGTGTCCAGCAATCCGATTTGTGGGTCGACCTGATCCGTGCGATGGGAGCCAACCCGACGCCGATCCCAATGGGAGAGGTCTTCACGGCTTTGAAGACCGGTTTGGTCGATGCCGCCGAGAACAATTATCCCAGCTATGAGACCGCCCATCATTACGAGGCCGCATCGATCTTCAGTGAAACCGAGCATGTGATGGCCCCGGAATGTCTGGTTTTCTCCAAGAAGATTTGGGATACGTTGAATGACGCGGAACGTCAGAACATCCGGGCCGCCGCCAAGGAAACCATCCCCTATTACGTGAATCTATGGACTGCCAAGGAGGCCGCTTCCAAGGCGATTCTGACCAAGGCTGGCGTGACCTTCGTCACCGACGTCAACAAGGCCGAGTTCGTCGCGGTTGAAAAGCCGTTGTGGGACAAGGTTGCCAATACGCCTGAACTGAAGCAGTTGGTTCAGGATATCATCGACACCAAGTAAGGGCCCGTTACGAAACAAGTGCGCGATCCGACTTGTCCCGGGCCCTTAAGCCCGAGCGGCGCTTGAGCCAGGGTTTCCGCGGATGCGGAAACTCAACACTGACAAATCTAAGGGCCCGTTAAACGATCACTTATCGCTTAACGGGCCCTTAGATCGCTTCGAGCTAAAGTCATCGCGCCCTAAGGCGCGAGGTTAAGCGGTTCCAGCGTGACGGGGCCGTGGCGAAAGGGTATCCAATCCTTGTATTCGGGGCGGAACTGAAGACCGTAGGGGGACTTCAGAAAGACCTTGGGAGGATTGCCCCCTTCATTCTTGGTCTTCTCGACATCCACGAGGTCGGATGGAATGAAGACGTTGTCGAAGATTTCCTGAATGCTGACGTCGTGACCCGCCGCTTTGACGTAATCACGGGCGGCTTCGCTCAGTTTCCAGGCTTCTTCCACTTTTTCGTAGCTCATGCGGCACCTTTTGTCTGCTGTCGACGCCGTCGACATATTGCGCGCACAGTCTGCGCAAGCCGCGGCGGTTTGGCAAGCGCGCGCAACAAGAAGAACCAGGGCAACCGATCGTGTCCGATTGCCCAGGTGAGCGGGTGAGCCGTTTAAACTAAGCGCGCCAGCGTACGACTTCGGCGAGAGCCAATTCCAGGTGATAGAGCACTCGGACCGGCATTTCGACCGGCCGTTTGCGGCCATCGCGTTCCAACTGGTTGCAGAAAAAACCGGTTTCGGGGTCGACATAGTAACGGAACAGGAGGTTGACCATGGCGTCGACCTTCGCTTCGGCATCCTTGTCGCCCAGAAATTCCGCGCGTGCCACGAACGCCTTGATGGCCTCGGTCTGCGGCCACATCAATTTGGTTTGAGAGAGGACCTGGCCGGACCCGTCGATCGCATCGAACGCCAGGGGAGGCATGCCATTTTCCTGATCGATGCCATGCGCGAGGACAAAGCGGTAAAAGCCTTCCGCAATTGGCAACACACTGTCGTCTCCGGTCAGGCGCCGGTGATGCAACAAGGCCCATACCCATTCAAAATGGCTTCCGGGTTCGCGTCCGGCGCCGGCGATCGGGGCCCAGTTGGCGTCGAACTGCTCGATGAGGGAGCCGTTGGTGGGGTCGACGAATTTTTGTCGCAACAACGCGACCAAAGAGGCGGCGCGGCGCAGCCAGGGACCTGGGGTGGCAGCGCTTTCACCCGATTCCTCGGCCAGAATGTGACAGGCTTCCAGCAGATGCATATGCGGATTCTGGCGACGCGGCAAGCTGCCCAAGCTGTCTTCGGCGAAGCCGCCGGCTGGCGATGCCAGTCGGGTTTCGATGAAGCGCATGGTCGTCTCGGCAACTCTCAACGCTTGGGCGTCGCCGGACGCGCGATGGTACCAGCCGAGGCCGAACAGAACGAAACCAAGATCGCCGAGATCGGCGCGCGCATCGAGCGGTGTTCCATCGGCGTTCAGGCTGCGATAAAAACCACCCTCGGGATTGGCGCATCGTTGGAGCAGGTAATCGACACCGTGGCGGGCGGCGGCC
>DATNIV010000130.1:0-2870 GCA_035604255.1 Telmatospirillum sp.
ATTCCCAGTCGATCGAATAAAAAGGCCATGCTGTCGGCCGACTGGTCGATGGCTACGGACAGAGCCGTTCCCATGCCGTGCCCGGATTGCGTACTGGTCAACAGGAGAACCGGTTGATCCGAAGCGGTCGCCGCCTGCAACCGTGCAGCCATCTTCTTCGATTGCGCCGGATTGACCCGCCCGTCATGCTCGCCAGTCATCAAAAGCACCGCCGGACAGGCCGTGCCGTCCGACACATGATGATAAGGTGAATAGGCGTAAAGGGCGGCGAACTGGTCCGCATCTTTGACCGTGCCGAATTCGGTGACATTGAACAGACCGTTGGGATCCAGTTCGACTCGCAGCATGTCGTAGATCCCGACATGCGAGACCACGGCGCGAAACAGCTCGGGATGCTGGGTCAAGGCTGCCCCCATCAGCAATCCGCCATTGCTGCCGCCTTCGATGGCGAGGCGGGAGGGCGTGGTGTAATGCTGATCGATCAGCCAGCGGGCCACCGCCTCGAAATCATCGAAAACGTTCTGCTTGTGGGTCAAATTGCCGGCCAGATGCCAGGCGTCGCCATATTCGCCGCCGCCTCTGATATTGGCGACCACCCAGATCCCGCCATGCTCCAGCCAGACGCGACCGCGGCTGCCCAGGAAGCGCGGCGCGTTGACCACGCCATAGCCGCCATAGGCCGACAACAAGGTCGGCGACGAGCCATCTTGTCTCCCGCCCTTCGTCCGGATGATGGTCATCGGCACTTGGGTGCCGTCCTTGGAAAGGGCGAAGGCGCGCGTGACGTCGGCGTCGTCGAAATTGGCCGGACTGGTCATGGCAATGCCGGTTGGCCGCAAGTTGCCGGCTTTGGCGTCGAAGCGAGCGACATAGAGGGGTTGCGTATAACTGCCGATGGTCACCAGCAAATCGCCGTTGGGGAGGGGCGTCATCCCTTGCGCCGAAGAAACCTCGGGCAGTGGAAGCTGCCCTCGGGGCGCGCCGCCGTGGTCAAACAGATGCACCTCCGATGGGCCGCCGACGACATAATGCAGATAGAGACGATCGCGCGTCACGGCCAGGGAATTCTCGCCCGGCTGGATGGATGCCTCCCCGGCCGGAACGATCTCCCGGGCATCGGCCAAACGATAGCGTCCCGGCGCCAACCGCAACACCCGACCATTCACCGCGCCTTGGCGCGACACCAGAAAGAGAGCGCCGTCGGGCGCCAAGGCGGCGGCCTTGACGCCGTCCTCGAAGCGGGTCACCGGATGGACCTTGCCGTCGTCGGTCAAGATGATATGCATCACCTCTCCGCCGTCGCCATTCTTCACCTCGATCAGGATCCGGCGGGCATCGGCCCGATTGTCGAGACGGATTTCGGCGATCTTCGGAAACGCTTTGCCCAGCACATAAGCGTCCTTGGCCGGGTTACCGCCGATGCGATGATAGTAGACCTGCTGAAAGAATTGGCGGTCGGCCTGGGGACGTTCCGCGCCCGGATAGCGCGTGTACCAAAAGCCCGATCCATCGGCCCGCCACGCGACGCTGCCGCCGGCCGTGGGATTTTGCACGCGGGGCACGCTCTCTCCCATCTCCCGGCCGCTCTTCGAGTCGAAAATATGCAGCGAGCCCTGCTCGCTGCCCTGCCGCGACAAGGACACGGCGATTTTGCCGCCATCCGGGGACGGTACATACCAATCGATGGTCGTCCCGCCGCTGGGATCCAAGGCATTGGGATCAAGGACGACGCGACCTTTCGCCGGATCGGCGTCCTCTCCCATGACCTTGAGCAACGGCTGCTGAAATTGCGGGTCGGCATGCAATGCGAACAGCATCCCCGGCCGCGCTTCGAGATCGAACCAGGCGCCGGACGCGCCGGTGATCAACTCGGCCAGACGATCATGCAGTTTGGGACGAGACGCGATGGCGTCGAGCACCGCGCGGCTGCGCTGGTTCTGGGCGTCGGTCCAGGCACGGACCGGCGCGGCATCGGCCTCTTCCAGCCAACGATAGGGATCAGTGACCGAGACACCGTGATAGCGGTCGATCACCGGCAGGACGGCCGTCGGCGGCGCCCCGGCATCGGCGGCCCAGACCGAAGACGCCAAGACAAAAGACAGCAGGACGGCCATCGTCGAGGAGATCCCTGTCCACGCAGCGGAGATGTGAGGCATGAGAAACTCCATCGCCAAAAGACAATTCGGATTTATAGCAGAGCGCCCCATCGCCGGCGAGGCGGCTGCGGACTGGAATGACCGGACCGCAAGCAATCACTGATAAAGAATCTGCGCTTTCACATCTCGGGCGATCGCCATCCCCATCGCCCGCCACACCGGATAGTCTTCCGCCGCCACCGTTGGACCATCGAGCCGCATCTCAAGCGCACGCATCACGGTGAGCGTCGACCCGTCCATTTTATAGGACGATTCGTAATGGCCAAACGGCGTATCGAGGGTCACTGGCTTGGGAAGTGCTGCAATCTTGATGGTCTCAGGGAACGTCACGGTGGTCATCTCTTCACGACGCCCACCCACCATCGGCATCGGGAAGTCGCGCTTGTCTTGATTGGCCGCGTCGAACACGCTCGTCAGGCCACTGAAACTGCCAAGACCAACCGGCACCGCCATGGCGCCAGGACCGGGGCGCTGTGGATCGCTTTGGCTTCCAACATCGCTTCGAGCAAGGTCACATGGTCCTTGCAATCGCCATATTTCGCTTGAAGAATCTCCTCGGCGCTATGCGGCACGACACCGCCGAAATCGAGAAAGATCGCCACATAGCGGATGTTTTTCGAGACCCACTGATACAGCGCTTCGGCTTGCGCGCGCCTGTCGGCGATGCCTTTTGTAATGTCGTCGGCCTGAGCTTGAATGACCGCCGTCACCGCC
>DATNIV010000131.1:0-5815 GCA_035604255.1 Telmatospirillum sp.
CCAAGCTTGGCGATGTCAAGAAAGTCGGCCGCATCGGCGTCAAGTCGCTCATCTATTTCGAAATCGTCAGCACCATCGCGCTGGCGTTCGGCTTGCTGGTGGTCAATGTCTTCAAACCCGGCGTCGGGATGAATATCAATCCGGCCCAATTGGACGCCAATCTGGTGGCGGGGTATGCGACCAACGCCAAGGCGCTCAACACCGTCGACTTCATTTTGAACATCATTCCGGCCAGCGCGGTGAACGCCTTCGCGCAAGGCAACATTCTCCAGGTCCTGCTGTTCGCCCTCTTCGTCGGCTTCGCCCTTTTGCATATCGGCAAACGGGCCGAACCGATCATCGATCAGATCGAACGCTGGTCCGAAGTCATCTTCTCGATCGTCGGCGCCATCATGAAATTGGCTCCCTTGGCCGTCTTCGGGGCCGTCGGATACACCATCGGCAAATTCGGCGTCGCCTCCCTGATCTCACTCGGCAAATTGGTCGGCCTGTTCTATCTGACCAATCTGGTCTTCATGTTCGCCATCTTAGGCACCATCGCCTATCTGTCTGGATTCAACCTCTGGAAATTCATCAAATATTTGAGCGAGGAATTGGTCCTGGTGTTCTGCACCGCCTCTTCCGAAGCGGCGCTGCCGCGCCTCATCCGCAAGCTGGAAAATGTCGGCTGTTCGGTTCCCGTGGTCGGCTTCGTCGTGCCGACGGGCTATTCCTTCAATCTCGACGGGTCCTACATCTATCTGACCATGGGGGCGATCTTCATCGCCCAGGCGACCAACATCGATTTGAGCATGACCCAGCAACTGGGCTTGCTGTGCATCTTCCTGCTCACCTCGAAAGGCGTGGCGGGCGTCACCGCCGGCGGCTTCGTCGTCCTGGCCGGCACCTTGTCGATCTTCCCCGACATTCCGCTGGTTGGCCTCGGGCTGTTGCTGGGGATCGAACGTTTCATGGATTCGATGCGGACCGCCACCAATCTGCTGGGCAATGGCGTCGCCACCATGGTTATCGCGAAATGGGAACGCCAACGCGACGATCGGCAAATGAACATGGTGCTGAACGGCGAAGTGGTCGAAGCCCTCCCCGAGGCCGAACTGGTCAAAACGTGAGACGTCCCCGTCATCCGCGGGCACGGATAAGGCGGTAAAACAACATGGATGGACACGGATGACATAGACGCGCGCCGCAGGTATCCCCCCTTCTCCAGTCGAATGGGAGCAAGGGAATGCCGGAATGCCTGCGGCGCTCTTCCTATCCGTGCCCATCCGCGGTTGTCCGTGTCCGTCCGTATTGCCGAAACCCTCGGCCTCCCGAAACGGCGACGCCTTTTTCGACAGCGGCAACGCAAATCGACCACCCGCGAGAGAGTCCGGAACCAAGCGGCGAAGAGCCCGGCAACACCTCCTCTTCTGCTATCATATGTTTCGGCTTTCCTCCGTTACTCAAGGCTCGCCCGAACGCCATGCCCCTGACCCGCCGCACCCGCATCCTCGCTCCCCTGCTGATCGCTCTGATCGCGCTCGGCGCGGGGTTTGTCGGCTATCGGGTCAGTCTATCGTTGGGACTGGCTGAATTGCAGGCAACCGGGCGACATCGCCTTGATCTTTACACCGCCAGCCTGGAACGCGAGATCGACAAATACGCCTATTTTCCAGCCACGCTTGGACTCGAACGCGACGTCGTCGAACTTCTGAGCGGCCCTTCGAATACCGCCTTTGCGGAGCGTGTCGACGCCTATCTGGACCAACTCAACCAACGCGCAGGAACTCTGTCGATCTATGTTCTGGATCGCCACGGCAAGGTCCTGGCATCCAGCAATTGGCAGCAGCCGGACAGCTTCGTCGGCGAGGATCTGGCCTATCGCCCCTATTTCAAAGACGCCATCGACGGAGGGGCCGGGCGTTTTTTCGGGATCGGCACGACAATTGGCGAGCCCGGCTACTATCTCTCGTCCGCCCTGGTCAGCGGCAACAGGGTTCTAGGCGTCGCGGTGGTCAAGGTCAGCCTTGAGCAATTGGAAAAATCCTGGGATCTGGTCGAAGCGCCCGCGCTGGTCGCCGACGAGAATGGCGTGGTCATTCTGGCCTCGGTCCCTGCCTGGAAATTCACCACGCTACGACCGCTCGACGAGGAAACGCGCCGTCTGTTCGATCGGACGCAACAATACAATCGTCGCGCTTTGCTCCCCCTTGAACTGCAACAAAGTCAGCGCCTGAACGAAACGAGCCGTCTGGTTCACTTGCCCAAATCGCAGAGCGAGGAAGCTTCGGTGTTTCCGGTATCAGGTCAGTTCCTCGCCCAGACACAACCGTTACCGGGGACAGCGTGGAACCTGACGGTGTTTTCCCATCGGGAACAAATTGACGACATAGCCAGAAGCCATGCCGCCCTGGCCGCCATCGGCAGCGCGTTCCTGTTCATCCTGCTGGTCATGGTCAATCAGCGGCGGCTCCATCAACGCGATCGGCTCGCCGCCCGCGAGGCCTTGCAGCAAGCCCATGACGACCTGGAACGCAAGGTCGTGGAACGCACGGCCGATCTTTCTGCCACCAATGCCCGTCTACAGGAGGAGGTGACGGAGCGCACCAGAGCCGAACGCACCTTGCGGGCCGCCCAGGACGAATTGGTGCAGGCCGGAAAATTGGCGGTCATCGGTCAATTGCTGGCCGGCATCGCTCATGAGTTGAACCAGCCGTTGACGGCGATGCGGACCCTGGCCGGCAATACGGTGAAATTCCTTCAACGGGGCGACATCACAACCGCCACCTCCAACCTGGATCGCATCGGCCAATTGGTCGACAGCATGGGAACGCTCACCGGCCAGCTCAAATCCTTCGTCCGCAAGTCGACGGGCCATCCCCGGCCGGTCATCGTGCAGCGCTCCGTGGACAACGCGCTGTCGTTGCTCCACCAGCGGCTGCACCGGGCCGGCGTGGAGCAACGGATCGACATGCCGAAGGAGGCGCTGTGGGCGCTCTGCGACCCCAACCGCCTGGAACAGGTCTTGGTGAATCTGATCGCCAATGCACTCGACGCCATGGATGGTGTGTCAACTCCGACGCTTGAACTGGACGCCCGCCGCGAAGGCGAGAAAATTCGCATTGAGGTGCGCGACCAAGGCCCAGGCTTGACCGAGGCCGTCCGCAGCCGTCTGTTCGAACCTTTCTTCACCACCAAGGACGACGGTGGCGGCCTCGGTCTCGGCCTCGCCATCTCGTCGGGCATCGTCCGCGATTTCGGTGGTACGCTCTCGGGCGACAACCATGCCCAAGGAGGCGCGGTGTTCACCCTGGACATCCCGATCGCCCCGGGAGGAGAAGACGAATGCTCGAAGCCATGAAAGTTCTGATCGTCGAAGACGACCCGAACGTCCTCCTGGGGTGCGAACAAGCCCTGCAGTTGGAAGGAATCCAGACCGAAGGCGTCGGCTCGGCGGAGAAAGCGCGGCGCCTTGTCTCGGTTAACTTTCCCGGCGTCGTCGTCAGTGATATCCGATTGCCGGGCATCGACGGCATGGAACTTCTCCGTCAGCTATTGACACTCGACGCCGATCTGCCCGTGGTTCTGATCACCGGTCATGGCGACGTCTCGCTGGCGGTTCAAGCGATGAAAAGCGGTGCCCACGACTTCATCGAGAAACCCTTCGCCCCCGATTATCTGGTCGAAGTGGTCCGCCGCGCGCTGGAGAAACGCAAGCTGGTCCTCGAGGTCAGAGATTTGCGCGAGAAATTGAACAACCGGCAGAGCATCGAATCCCGCATTCTCGGCAACTCGCCGGCGATCGAAAAGGTGCGGCGGTTGATCGTCGATTTGGGAAATTCGGCCGCCGACGTGTTGATCCAAGGCGAGACCGGCGCCGGCAAAGAACTGGCGGCGCGTTGTCTGCATGACGCCAGCGCACGGCGCACCGGCAATTTCGTCGCGATCAACTGCGGCGCCCTTCCGGAAACCTTGTTTGAAAGCGAAATTTTCGGGCATGAAGCCGGCGCCTTCACCGGCGCCGGAAAACGCCGCGTCGGCAAAGTCGAACATGCCAGCGGCGGCACTCTGTTTCTCGACGAAATCGAGAGCATGCCGATGGTCATGCAGATCAAGATGCTTCGTGTTCTGCAAGAAAGGACCTTGGAGCGCCTGGGCTCCAACACCCCCGTACCGATCGATTGCCGGGTGGTCGCCGCCACCAAGGTCGATCTGCGCGATTTGGTCGACCGGGGACAATTTCGCGCCGACCTCTATTATCGGCTGAATGTCGCCACGCTGCCCTTGCCACCATTGCGCGAACGCCGCGAGGACACGCCCTTGCTGTTCGAACATTTTTCGATGCTGGCCGCAGCGCGCCATCACCGCGAAAGTCCACCGGCGGACGCGGACAGGATGCGCTGCCTGATGGCCTATGACTGGCCCGGCAACGTTCGCGAACTCCGCAATGTGGCGGATCGCTGCGTGCTGGGAATCGAAAGCAACTTTCCGCCATTTGGGACCCCGACCCCGGCCGGACCGCGCCCGCTGGCCGAAACGGTCGAGACATTCGAACGATCACTGATCGCCGATGCCCTGCGCCGCAATGAGGGGAGCCTCGCCAGAACCAGCGAGGACTTGCAATTGGCGAAGACGACGCTCCACGACAAGATCCGCAAATACAATCTGTCGGGAGACGACACCCGTTGAGCAGCCTGTTACCGGATCGCGCCGAGCGGATAGTGGCACATTTCATCTTAAATGAAGGGTCCACGATAGCCCGAGCGGCGCTTTCCGCCTGCCGCAGCCGGAGGCGAAGGCATCGTTTAGACACTATTGATCCATGTCATTTTAGATGACATGGATCAATAGGTCACTTGCGCGCCTTGCGGGCCGCATAACGGGCGTCACGAGCGGCCTTGCGCTCTTCTTCCCGAGCGATCAGAGCCGCGGCGGCTTCGAGTTTGGCGGCCTCCCGGGCGGCCTGGTCGGCGACGGCGAGCGTGTCCGCCGCAATCTGCGCGGCTTGGCGATCTGCGACAGCCTGCGCCTTGGCCGCATCCTTCTCCGCCTTCCGCTGAGAATCGCGTTCGGCGCGCAACGCTTCTGCGGCCTGACGAGCGGCTTGCCGTTCCAGAAAGGCCGGATCCGTGACGTCCACCTTATTGTCGCGCCATTTTTCCAACAACGCCTTCTTGGCGGCGACGGCTGTATTCATGCGTTCGCCAAAACCGGCAACGGCCTTGGCTTTGCCTCTCGAGTCACTCTTTTGCATCAATATTCCTTAAATCCATGACATCGCCCGAAATGGCGCACGTCTTAACCCCTGTGTCTCATACCCATGCCGCTGGCATCGCATTTTGGGGAGGCTGTTTCGTAAATCCATCGGGCCACAAACGTAAAACGCCCAGCCCCACGATCGGGAGCCGGGCGCTTATTTTGGCTGGGGGACGTGGATTCGAACCACGGTAAGCAGAGTCAGAGTCTGCTGTCCTACCGCTAGACGATCCCCCATCAGAGAGCGTTGGCGTGTCTAATCTGTTTGTGCCGAGCTGTCAACCATGCTCGTTTCGAACATGACCGTTTCCACCTCGGCCGAAACGGAAGGCGGGACTTCTACCATGCCATGGCGCTCATTTCCAGCGTGCGTTTGGCACGTGACGCGATTCCTGCCATCGACGCCCCGGTGCCAAGCGCACGGCTCCGAATGTTCACTCTCTTGCGCCCCAGACGCCGCAAGCCTATGAGTACCTCACGGGACGTGACGAAAGGCTTTCGAAGGGCCGTCGTCTCCGCTACCATCAATCAAACAGCCCTGCCTTATGGCGGGGGGCGTCCGAGGAGTTGAAATTTGGAA
>DATNIV010000132.1:0-8441 GCA_035604255.1 Telmatospirillum sp.
TGACCTTGCTGGAAAACACCTCCCGCGCCGTGACGGCGACGGCCATCGAGGCCTGCGAAGTGATCCGCATCACCATGGATCATCTTCAGAGCGAGTTGGACAAGCTGAGTCCGTTCATGCGCAACTGGGTCGATTCGCACAGCGAACATTTGATATTCCTGCTCTCCAAGCTCGCCAACACGGATTTCTGAGCCGCATCCTTGGGTATGCAGTAAGATCCATCCCGACTATCCATCTTGGAAGATGTGGGATGAACGAATCGTCACAAAAGGAGCTCTCCACCGTACGGACGCTCGTCACGGTGGATAACGCCGCTATCCGCAAGGCGGTCCTGGAGTCCCTGCAAACCTGGGGATTTCGAGATATCGCCGATGCTCCTTCGCATGACCAGATGCAAGCCGTCCTTGCCAGTGGAACGCGTGATTTGCTGATTTGCAGCGCGGAGATCGACGGGGTTTTTCTTGGGGACTTGGTCAAGGAAATCCGGCATGCCCGGCTCCATAACCACCCCTTTCCCGTCGCCATCATGCTGCTTCCGTCAGCCGAGCACGATCTGGTGGCCAGCGTCATCAATTGCGGGCCGGACGATATTCTTTTAATGCCGGTTTCGCCGGCCCAGCTTTGGTCGCGGATCGAGTCTTTGTTGCAAAAGCGCAAGCCCTTCATCGTGACGCGGGATTACATCGGTCCGGATCGACGGAAGGAGAAACGCCAAGACGGCCAAATGGTATCACCGTTGGAGGTGCCCAATCCCCTTGCCGCCAGGCACAATGCCATCCCTCCCGCGCGTCTGGAACAAGACATCGGCGTCGCCACCGAGCGTCTGAACATCATGAAGGTGGATCGGGACGGCGCGCAAATCCGCTGGCTCGGCAACGCCATGCACAAGCTCATCAAATATGGCCCGGATGATCGCTCCGCCATAAGAGAGCACGTCCTGGGACTGTCCGACATGGCCAAGGATGTGATGCGCCGAACGGAAGGCTGGCCGGAGTCTCAAATCCCCGAGGCCATCAAGCGCCTGGTTGCCGCGATCAAGACGATCCCGGCCAATGCCCGCGCGATGGACGACGCGCCACTCTCCGAGCTTGTCACCGCCTGCGAGCGCGTCGACACCGAGATCCGACGGCTCTTGCCGAAGCGCATCGCGTTCTGCGCCGGTCTCCTCAAGGACATGCAGGACCTCCCGCTCTTTGAATAGGACATGGAGCGGCGGAGATGGAAAAAATGGAGATGCGGTGCCATTCTGCCGATTTCCAAACGCTCTTGATTGTGACTAATCTATCCAAGGAGATAGGGAGATGGATCGGATGTCTATCCGGGCCCGGTCGGTCTCGGCTGTGGCGATTTGGGAGGTGTGATGACGACCGCCCTGACAGCAAACAAGAACAGCACCGAAGAGCGCGGGGAAACCGCTGAACAGCGGTTGGACCATCTTGAGAAAACCTGGAATGACGATCGGCGGCAACTTCAGCAAGAGGTCAGCCGGGCGGTCAGCGAAGCCTCTTATCTGCGCGACACCATTCAGGCGCTCCGCGATAAACTTGAAACCGTTCGAATCGGCGAGCAGGAGCGGGAACAGGCGGCGGTCGCCGCCGCCAGCGAGGAAATCCTTCAGTTGAAGGCCGCCATCCAGGCGTCGCGCGACACGTTGGAGAGCCAGCGCGTGGGCGAATCGGAGCGAACCCAACAGGCCCTGGCCGGCGTCAACGCCCAATGCCAGCAACTCAAGGACACGGTCCAAGCCTTGCGCGACCAATTGGATGCGCAACGCCGCCAGTTCCTGGACGAAAGCAGCGCGTCGGAGATCCGGCACGAGCGTGAACTGGGGCTGCTCCGCGACACGATACAACAACTGCGCATCGCATTGGAAACGGCCCATGCTCGAACTGCCTGACCGGGACAAACGAGAGACGTCGAGCAAAAAACGGCCGCTGCGGCGGGCCGAACTGCTTCTCGACGTCTCCAACCGCCTCGCTTTGTCCACCACGTTGGACGAGGCCTTCCGGACCATGCGCGACATCGCCGCGCAGATCATCGGCACGGAACGCGGCTCGATCTTCCTCAATGACCCCACCACCAACGAGCTCTATTCGCGCATCAGCGGGCGCTTCATGCGGGAAATCCGCCTCCTGAACAACGCCGGGGTGGCCGGTTCGGTGTTCTCCAGCGGACAAGGCGCGATTATCCACGACGCCTATGCCGATGAGCGATTCAACCGGACCATCGACAAACAGACCGGATTTGTCACCCGCAGCATCCTGTGCGCGCCCTTGCGCACACTGAAGGGCGATCTCATCGGCGTCGCCCAACTGTTGAACAAGATCGACGGGCAGTTCAGCGAAGCGGATCTGGCGCTGCTCGAAGCGATCATTTCGCAGGCGTCGGTCTCGCTGGAAAGCTTCCGCACCATCGAAGCCATCGACAAATCCCGGCGCCAGGAACTGGATTTTCTCTCGGTGGTGTCGGAAATCAGTTCCGAGCTGAAACTTGGGCCTTTGCTGCAGAAAATCATGGCGGCCATCACCCGCATGCTCGACGCCGAACGTTCGACTCTGTTCATCAACGATGAAAAGACCAAGGAACTTTACACCGAGATCGGCCAGGGCTTGGGAGCGACCAGCATCCGGCTGCCCAACCATTTGGGGATCGCCGGAACCGTCTTCACCTCGGGACAAAGCGTCAATATCCCGCATGCCTATGCGGATCTGCGCTTCAATCCCGCCTTCGACCGCCAGACCGGATTCTTCACCCGCTCGATTCTCTGCGTGCCGGTGACCAACAAGACCGGCAAGGTGATCGGCGTCACCCAGGTCCTGAACAAGCGCGGCAGCAGCTTCACCGCGGATGACGGGACCCGGCTCAAAGCCTTCACCTCGCAAATTTCCATCGGCCTGGAAAACGCCAAGCTGTTCGACGACGTACAGAACATCAAGAACTACAACGAGAGCATCTTGGAATCGATGACCAACGGGGTCATCACGATGAACGAAGACGGCAAGATCGTCACCTGCAATGCCGCCGGTTGCCGTATTTTCAAAGTCGCTCTCGCCGACATCCTCGACCGACCGTCGGCGGATTTTTTTACCGGCGAGAACGCCTGGTTGATCGAGAAGGTCAAGACGGTCGTCGAGACCGGCCGCGACGAAGTGTTCGTCGATACCCAATTGGTGGTCGGCGAGGACCGCCTGTCGGTCAATGTCACGGTGATGCCCTTGGCCTCGGCCAACGACAAGATGCTGGGCTCGCTGGTGATGGTCGAGGACATCTCCAGCGAAAAGCGCATGAAATCGACGATGTCGCGCTATATGGACCCGGCCCTGGCCGACCAGCTCCTGGCCTCCGGCGCCGATCTGCTGGGCGGCCATTCGGTGGAAGCCACCATCTTGTTTTCCGACGTCCGCAGCTTCACCACGCTGTCCGAGGAATTGGGACCGCAGGGCATCATCAGCCTGTTGAACGAATATTTCACGCTGATGGTCGATTGCCTCACCGAACAGGGCGGCATGCTCGACAAATTCATCGGCGACGCCATCATGGCCGTCTTCGGCACGGCGCGGCGTCACGAGGACGATGCGGACCGCGCCGTCCGCTCGGCGATCGGCATGATGACCGAGTTGGCCGGCTTCAATCAGCGGCGTCTGGCCGACGGCAAGCGGCCGATCGACATCGGGATCGGCATCAACACCGATACGGTGGTGTCCGGCAATATCGGCTCGCCGAAACGCCAGGATTACACGGTGATCGGCGATGGGGTGAATCTGGCGGCCCGCCTCGAATCCGCCTGCAAGCAGTATGGCGCCCATATCCTGATCAGCGAATATACGATCAAGAAACTGAAGGGGACCTATCGCGCCCGCGAAATCGACCGCGTCGTGGTCAAGGGAAAGACCAAGCCGGTGGCCATCTTCGAGATCGTCGACTATCACACCGACGACACATTCCCCAATATGATGGAAGTGCTGCAGGCCTTCCACTATGGCCTCAAAGCCTATCGCGAAGGGCATTTCGAACAGGCGCTGAAAGGCTTTCAGGACGGCCAGTCCCTGCATCCGAACGACGCGGCGACGCGGATGTATATCGAACGCTGCCAGCATTTGATCGCCGAACCGCCGGGTGCGGACTGGGACGGCGTCTGGGTGATGAAGTCGAAATAGCCGCCAAAGACTGGAGCCTGTCGTCAGCTGCTATTTTTACGAGATCAAAAACGATGATGGGAAACCCCGATCGGACGTCGCTTCGGACGCCGGCTCGAAAAGAGCCAAAACCTCGGGCGCCACGAATAGCCGTCCACGGCGCTGCTCCGTCCCCCGCTGCCGGATGATACCGAATTGGAGCAACTGGTCGACGGCGGTGTTCACTGTCTGGAACGTGCCGCCGATGGCCTGAGCGGCCTCCGTCACCGTAAACACCGGATTCGTCAGCACGAAGGGAACTAGCCGGTGCACGGCGGCATGGCGGCGCAGACCACCGATGACGGCCGTCCATTGCCCCGACAGCGCTTCGACGGCGTGCAGGCGGTTGACATTCGCCTCTGCGGTCTGCCGGATCAACGCGAGGCAAACGCGACTCCAATTGAAGAAGTCTCCGATACGCCGGGCGTTCTTCAAAGCATCGACATAAAGACCTTTGTTTTGATGGACGGCCTCGCCCATGAAGACGCAGGCATGGCGCGTGGCGCCCGTCTTTTTCATCAGAAGGGGAACCAGCAGCCGCCCCGTTCGGCCATTGCCGTCGTCGAAGGGATGGATATGTTCGAACATCCAATGCGACAGGCCCTGGCGAACAAGCTGCGGAGAGCTGTCCCCAGCGACGCTAAAGGCCTCCCATTCGGCAAGCGCCGCCGGCACGGAACGGGGATGGGTATAATGAAACGACCCGCCGGCGGCGGAATCGAATGTGGCGTTCGGATGAGCCTTCCACAGACCCGCCCTGGCGGCGATCATCGGATCGGGCGCCTGTTCGAACAAGCGCCGGTGGATCGCCAGAGCCATCTCCCGGGGACTGGCCTCGGGGTTTTCCGCCATCTGTTCAAACGCCTGCGCGCAGGCCGCAACCGCGACCGCGTCATCGACATCCACGGCCCGGCCAACACTCTGATAAGCGAGAAGATCGGTAAAGGTCGTCGTCGCCCCTTCCGCTCCGGAACTGTGCACGGCGTCGTGGCGCGCGAAGAGCCGTCCGACCGCGTTTCGAACAGGCGATCCGGTCAGCGCCAGATCGAAGGCTTCGACGGCGCGCCGGGCCGCCTCATACTGATCCCAGATGCTCTCCAACGGCGGAAAGACGGGCACTGACGGACGGAAACAGAGCCTTCCGTTCTCCTCGCGCTCATAACTACCAAACTCCATTTTCGGAGAACCTTGAATAATCGCCGGCTTTATTCAGACTTTCTGGAGTAAGTTAACATAAGGGTGATTTTCCTTCAAACATCCTGCACCCGCGTCAACGCCCCTGGACCCGGAACTGGCTTTGGTTTCAGACCAGGCTTGCGCGGACCATTCAATTGCAGATCGATGGCATCGGTCTCGTTTTTCGTGACGCCAACCGCCCGTGCACCGTGGTTATCTGACCCAATTCCCAGGCCATGCCCACCCGCTGAAAACTTTCGCAGCTCGCTGAGCCTTCTCACAGGATAGTGGCGCCGCCACGTCTTGATGATTTCCACAGCTTAGCGTAATTTCCTGAAAGGATTCACAGGCCGCTGATCGTTTTTGGAGTCATGACCTGCATTCCTGAACGGCCTCGTCGGCCGCTGATCCATTTTGAAGGAGGCCGTCACATGGCTGAGAACAACCCCGTCGGCCAGGCGGCCCTTATTGCCAAGCTCGGCCTGCGGGTGCCGCCGCCCGCCGTCACCTCCGTCGTCGGCCCTGGGATCCGGCGCACCACGGTCGAGAACGGCCGCACCGTCGAAAAATATACCCAGAGCTATGCTCCAGAGGACACATTCGTCGGCCACCTCAAGTTCGCGTTGCGCTATGAGCCGCTGGAACTGGGCGTCCTGGCCGCCGCGTTCAAGGTGGCCGACGGGCGCGAGCTGGAGGCGTGGGTGCGCGCCGAGCCGACGGGCGCATACGCGCGACGGGCTTGGTTCCTGTACGAGTGGCTGACCGGAAAGACATTAGACCTCCCCGACGCCGGGGTCGTGACATACGCCGACGCCTTGGATTCCAAGCTCCACCTGACCGCCACCAAGGGCGTCCCATCGAAGCGACACAAGGTCACCGACAACATCCTCGGCCGCCCAGGCTTCGCCCCCACTGTCCGCCGCACGCCCCTCCTGGAGGCGTTCCAGGCCGAGGCCATCGACGCCGAGGCCCGCAGTCTGATCGCCGGATGCGATCCCGAGGTTCTGGCCCGCGCCAACAACTATTTGTACACGAAGGAGACCAAATCCTCCTTCCAGATTGAGAATGAGACGGTAACCGGCCAGCGTGCCGAGCGCTTCGTCGCGGCGCTGCGCTCGACCAGGTTGTTTGATGCGACGGATGGGTTCAGCCTCATGGTGCTCCAGACCAACATCGTCGACCCCCGGTACGCCGCCAAGGGCTACCGCGACTTCCAGAACTTCGTGGGCGAGACGGTCGGCGGTTACCGGGAGGTTGTCCATTACATCTGCCCACGCCCCGAGGATGTCCCCTCGCTGATGTCCGACTGGGCCGAGATGGCCACCCGTCTCCAGGGCGCCGTCGACCCCGTGGTGGCGGCAGCGCTGGTCAGCTTCGGTTTCGTCTTCATTCATCCCTTTGAGGATGGAAACGGTCGTATCCACCGCTTCCTGATGCACCATGTCCTGTCGATGGAAGGATTCACCCCCCCGGACATCCTGTTCCCCGTCTCGGCCGCCATCGTCCGCGACCGCAAGGGGTACGACGTCGCTCTGGAGACTTTCTCCAGGGCAATCCAGCCAAACATCGACTGGCATTGGACGCCCGAGAAAGAGATCGAGGTCGAGAACGACACCTCGGACTTGTACCGCTATTGGGATGCCACGCCGCTGGCGGAATATCTTTATGCCAAGGTCGCCGAGACCGTGCGCAAGGACCTCAAGGAGGAACTGGATTTCGTCGGCCTGTACGACGCCGCACTTGAGGCTGTCCGCGAAAGGATCGACATGCCCGACCGCCGAGCCTCGCTCCTGGTGAGGTGCCTGCTCCAGAACCACGCCGTCTTATCCAAGAAGACGCGTGCCGAATTCGCCGAGCTGACCGACGACGAGGTGGTCGCGCTCCAGACCGTCGTCCGGGAGGTGACGGAGAACCGGGAGCCAGACGCCGACTGGCACCCCTGAGATGGGCGTGCCACACCGCCACACTCCATGGCTACAACGTGTCCATCTGGGAGGCTGACGATTATAGGGTTCTTTCGGAGGTTTTCTCCACGCTGCCACTGGGATGAATTCCGTGAATTCTGGGGACATAATGCTCATCTCGGATCTCGGTTCCCGACATGAGCCGACTGAGCACAAAACGCGAACTGGCACTCCCCATCACCAAACGAAGCCGAAGCTCCGCCAATGAAGTTCTGTATAATATCCGCAACTCTGCAACGCCTATGATCACGCACCCCAACGCCGAGTGGGGGCGGTCGATATGCCCGCATCAACGGGTTTCGCGAAACGGCAGATTTCCGGGGGATTTTGTTGGAGCGGGTGAAGAGAATCGAACTCTCGTCGTAAGCTTGGGAAGCCGGTTGGCAGACCTAGCACGTCCGCCGAAAAATAAAAATATCAATAGTAATCAGCATGTTAATTGTTCCGTTGGGGTCGCTCAGGTTCGCCCTGGTTCCTTATCATTGGTCCAGTTTGGTCCATGGTTTGTGTTGTCAGATCAAGACGGTTCCGGTAGGTTCATTACGTCCATATTGGGGGCTCGTTCCTAGAGTAACCCCTGTAGTGTGTTCAGAGGTGCGTCGTCAAATCTGTCAGCAGTGACTGTTGTTGGTTTGACGGATAGGCAATGACCGAAGGCATTAGCCTTTGGCGTGAAAGACTGCCGCGAATGCTGGAGAGGTTGACGCCTCTCTACGCTAGGGTGATTTGGTCAAATCCCCGGCAAGGTTGCAGCGGTGGCGTACGCTCGATCACACCATCTTGTTGCTCGTCCGTGTGGCGCGGCGAGAGTGCAGGAATGGTGTGTCCAATGCCTCCAAGCGATTTTCTCACGCGCCAGCAGATTGCTGAACTCTATCCAATCCCGCTTTCAACCCTCAAGAAGCTCGGTATGCGGGGAAACACCGCAGGGCCGCCGATCATCCGCATTGGCGGGAGCATCTATTACCATGTGCCAAGTTTTGAAAAATGGTTCCTGAGCTTTCTCGGCAAATCCCCAAACGTGATCCCCAAGCCTGGGCAAACATCCGGGCGACGTGGGCGACCGACCAAAGCAGAAATCGTTGAACGGCGGCGGTCTGCGGCACTGTCCGACACCTTGACCGGC
>DATNIV010000133.1:0-3623 GCA_035604255.1 Telmatospirillum sp.
AGTTGCCCGATATATCCGGAGGAAATAATCAAACCGACATCGGCCGGGGAAAGAGTCCAGTCGTGACTCAAGACCGGCATGACATAAGCGATTGCCAGGGTCGTAAACCCATCGAACAACGTGGCGGATCCAACCACCAAACGGGCCCAAATCAACGGTCGCGACAATGGCAGACGTTCCAGTCGGGCCGTGATTGTTTCAAATCGGAGATCCTCCCCGACATGTCGGATATCGGCCATATTCCCCCCCCTGAATATCGGACTTGTTTCTTGTTTCACCTTGGAATGACGAGACCTCACCGCTCTCGCCCCCCAGGCGACAGGAGCGTTCATCACCATCATAAAAATTCGGATAGCGAATTTTTATTTCTATATTATCAAAACTATGCCGACCTCTTTGCCCTGTCAAGGAGACCAACAGCGTCCGCACCTCCAAAACATCGGCCTCGGCGCCGGCCGCGTCCGGGATGGCGATCAAGTTGCAGAGGACTGTTATTCGCCGTTTTTCTGGCCGCACCTACAATCCCGTCATCGCCAACCCCTTATTGACAGAACCCTTCGCGCAAGATTACAGTCACATTTAACGAATAAATATTCGTATTCCGAATTTATCGAACGCAGACGCAGGTTCGAATGGCCTTGAACGGTGCCCCCGATGAAACTGGATATCTTTACCCACATCTTTCCGGAGCCGTACTTCTCGACCTTGAACGAGATCGTCAGTGACAAAGCGGCGTTAAAACGTTGGTTTTCTTTGAATACGCTGCATGACCTCAAGGCGAGATTCGCGATCATGGACAACCACCCCGGCTATCGACAGGTCCTGACATTGTCGATGCCGCCGGTAGAGACAATCGCCGGACCGGATCAAACGCCTCGTTTGGCGCGAATCGCCAACGACGGGCTGGCCGACCTTGTGGCCAGCCATCCCGAACGGTTCGTGGCCTGGGTCGCTGCGTTGCCGATGAACAATGTGAGTGCTGCCCTGGAAGAAATCGAAAGGGCCTTCGCCCTTGGCGCCGCCGGCGTTCAGCTTTTCACCAACATCAACGGCATGCCTTTGGATCACGACTCTTTCGCGCCGATCTTCGATGCGGTCTGCGGAAAACATGACAAGCCGATCTGGCTGCACCCCGCACGTCCGCCAGCCTTCTCGGACTATCGAACCGAGGACAAATCCAAATATGAGATCTGGTGGACATTCGGCTGGCCTTACGAGACGTCCGCCGCGATGGCGCGCATCGTCTTTTCGGGTCTGTTCGAACGATTCCCCAATCTCAAGATCATCACCCACCATTGCGGCGCCATGGTTCCCTTCTTCGAAGGACGGGTCGGATATGGATGGGACGAGTTGGGCAGCCGCACGACTGACGAAGATTATGATGCGATCCTTCGCCGCATGGCCAAACGGCCTGTCGACTATTTCCGGCAGTTCTACGCCGATACGGCCGTGCTGGGCTCGCGCGCGGCAATCCGCTGCGGCCTCGAATTTTTCGGCGTCGACCATGTCATGTTCGGAACCGACTGTCCGTTTGATAAGGAACAGGGCGCGTTGGTTATTCGAGAAACCATCGCCGCCATCGATTCTCTTCCTTTGACCGACGCTGAGCGGGCACGGATCTACTGTGAGAACGCGCAACGTCTTTTGGGCCGGACGCCAAGCGCTTGCCCCGAACCAGCCCCTTGACGGCGCGTTCCGAACAGGGTTACCCCTTGTCTCCACTGAGATTGACGCCTCGTCCTTGCGGAAGCGGGAAATCGGAGGCCACCGTGCCGGCGAGACCGAGTCCCGATCCGACCTCTCGAAGGATAACCTATGCCCGCGCCAACAGAGGCGACCATCGACACGACGGATAAAGTGAACCCCAAAAGTTTGGTTCTCTCTCTCGCCAAGGGATTCAAAGTCCTTGAATCCTTTAGTGCATATTGCCCGGAACAAACCCAAAGTGAAGTCGCCCGCAAGACAGGTCTGGACAATGCGACGGTGTTTCGGATTCTGAATACCCTGGTTGACCTCGGCTATGTCCGCAAGGTCGAAAACTCACGTCTCTATCGATTGACCATGAAGCCGTTGGATCTCGGCTTCAGCGCCATCGCGCGCACGGACCTACGCGGCCTCGCCCAACCCGAACTTCGCCAACTGGTCGGCTCGGTTCGTGAAGTCGCCAATCTCGGCGTCCTCGACGGCGCCGACGTCGTCTTTATCGAACGCTTGCAAGTGGCGGGATTGCGCCTGAGCGTCGATATCCATATCGGCAGCCGCATTCCGGCCAGTTGCACGGCGATCGGACATGCCATTCTGGCCTTCCGCCCCGACCAGGAGGTCGAGCGCAGTCTTGCCGACTATGAGCAATCGAAAGCCAATCTGCCCTCACCGATGTCGCTCCCGCAAATCCGCCAGAAACTGGCCGACACCCGCGTCAACGGTTACGCCCTGGCGGATTCGACCTTCATCGCCGGCCTTCGTATTTTGGCAGCCCCGATCCTTGGGAGTGATGGCAATGCCGTCGCCGCGATCAGCGTCGCAGCACCGGCGATCCGTATGCCGCTCACCGAATTTGTCCGCCTGACGGCCGACCCGGTGATACAGGCCGCCGCCCGCATCACCGTGGGGCTGCGGGCATCGCGAACGATGGTCAGTCTTTCGCCGAACGACGTCGCCTCTCAAGGCTGAACACTCTGATGGATCAGTGCGCGGCTTCGGCTCGGACGACCGGCGCGGACGCGGTCGCGGCCAAAAGCATCCGGCTCTACCGCGGAAAGAAGATGTCTCCCGCCAGAATCCGCCGCCGTTCGCCATCGCTTTTGTCCAGCAGCAGGGCGCCTTCGGCATCGAGGCCGGCGAAGCGGCCTTCGAGCGTCGTCCCATCGGCCAAGCGCGCCGTCATTGGGCCGTTCAATCCGGCCGCGTCGGCCAGCCAGGCTTGACGCACGGGCGCGAAGCCGTCCTGACGCCATTTGGCGTACCATATGGCCAGATGGTCGCAAATTCCCGCCAGAACGTCGAAAGGCTCGGCGCCACTGCCGATCTGTCGCAGGCAGATGGTCGGATACAGACTGGGGTCCGGCGCGTGCGCGATATCAACCCCAATGCCAAGGACGATCCAAGGAGGCGCCTGCTCCAACAACATGCCGACGATTTTGCGCCCCTGACAGAGGATATCGTTCGGCCATTTGACCTGAAAGACGGCGGCGGGAACCAACGCGGCCAGGGCGTCGCGCACGGAAATCGCCGCGACAAAGGCCAGCTGCGGAGTCTTGGCAATATCCTCGCCGGAATCGAGCAACACGGAGAAATGCAGATTTCCCTCCGGCGACACCCACTCCCGGCCACGCCGGCCGCGTCCGGCGGTCTGCGTCTTCGCCCACACCACCGTCCCATGCCGGGCGCCCTCCAGGGCCGCCCGCTTGGCCTCGTCATTGGTGCTATCGACCTGCTCCAGCGCGATCAGGCGAAACGGGTCCGGCAGGGAGCGCATCATCCACCGAACAAGGCGGCAGCGGCGGTGCCGGCGCTGGAAACCAGGGATGACGGAAGGAAAGTAAAGAGAACGATCAGCACGGCATTGATCCCGACGATGAAACTCAAGCCCTTGCCGGTCCCATGATCCAGCACCTCCACTG
>DATNIV010000134.1:0-4286 GCA_035604255.1 Telmatospirillum sp.
GATGCCGCCGGGATGGATATGATCTGCGGCGGAGCGGGCGAAATATTGATAGAGTTCGTTGACGCGGATGACGACAACAACCGCCTCGTTTACGAGGCGGTGGCCGATGTCCTGGAGCGGGGCGAGAAAGCCTGGCTCATCACCGTGCTGGGCGAAACCCCGGACATGGCAGGACTGGTCAGGCAACAGTGTCTGGTGAAGCCGGATCGAACCATGATCGGCAAGGTCGACTGCGATCCCTATATTTTGGAGAAGCTGCTGGCCGGTCCGGCCAAGATCACTCTTCATGCCGAAGCCTTTGGCGATCAGCGATTCCTGATGGAGGCGTTGCGTCCGACCGGGACGGTTTACGTCTTTGGCGCCGGCCATTTGTCGCAGCGGATCGCCCCGTTGAGCAACAGCGTGGGCTTCCGGACGGTGGTCCTCGACGACCGGACGGAGTACGCCAATCGGGAAAGATTCCCTGAGCCCACCGAGATCATGCGGATTGAAACGTTCCACAGCTTGCCGGCGCTTGCCTTCGACGAACACAGCTATCTGGTCATTGTCACCAGGGGGCATCTTTACGATCGGATTGTCCTGGAGCAGGTCCTCAGAAGCGGCGCGGCTTATATCGGCATGATCGGCAGTCGTAGCAAGCGGGACTTAGTTTTCAAGGAAATGACGGCCCACGGATATGGCGAAGAGGAACTCGCCCGCGTTACTGCGCCGATTGGGACAAACATCGGTGCGGAAACGCCTGAGGAACTGGCCGTCAGCATTGTCGGCGAACTCATCCTGGTACGGGCAAAACGCGAACACGCGGAGCAGAAAGAATCTGGCAGCACCTCTTCTGGCCGATGCTGCCGGATTCTTACGCCAGAAGAGAGCGTCCAGGCCGGTTAAGCCTTCAATTTCGCGAACATTGCGGTCAGTCGATCGTCGATCATCTGGCGAATGGCTGGTTCGTCCTCGGCCATCGGCCGCACCGGAACCAGATCCATCACCTTGTCCTCCGGCAGGCCGCTGGTAAGCAGCGTGTCCACCGCTCCGTGCAACATGGCGGCGACGGTTTTTCGCGCGTCCTCCGGCGCCAATCCGAATGTCTCGGCCAGATGGCGCACCGCATCGAACTGGAACCAGAAATAGGTTGGCCCCATGGCGCTGATCACGGCGTAGGTCTCGATCAGATGCTCCTCGACTTCCGGCGTTTGACCCAGTGGCGCCATGACCGCCAGCAGATCCTGCCGCGCTTTTGCCGGTACCCCATCAGCGAAGGCGACGGGATTGAAGCCGTTGTTCACGATCGAGGGCGCGTTGGGGTTCATCCGGGCCAATCGGGCAAAACCGCCCAGTTTGTCCCGCAAGGTTGCCATCTTGATTTTGGGGGCCAGCGAGCAAAATAGCGCGTCCGCTTTCAAGGCCGGAGCGATGGCCGGCAGTGCTTCCAGCATGGCCGGCGGATGCAGGGCGCCGAATATGAGATCGCAGCCGGCCGCCTCGGCCAGCGTGCCGCCGCGCACCGAGGGATCGTCGGTCACGAGCGAACGCACGGCCGTGTCGGACTGGTCATAGAGAACGATCGAACCGGGAAGGGCGCCGGCCCTGGTCCAGCCTTCGAGCATAATCTTGGCGATACGGCCAGCGCCGATGAAACCGATGGATACGAACATGGTTTTCTTCCTTCCGCTCAGGCTTTCAGCCAGGACTCAACGACGTCGCGTTTGGGGATGCCGCCCGCATGGACCACTTTTCCATCGACCACCACGCCCGGCGTCGACATCACGCCGTAGCCGAGGATTGCCGCCATGTCGGTGACCTTCTCGATGGCGATTTCGACGCCGAGGGAGCGGGCCGCCTCTTCGACCAGCTTGGCGGTGTTGACGCAGTTGGCGCAGCCGGGGCCGAGCACTTTGATCGTTTTCATGGTGTTTCCTCCTTACAGGACGGCATTGAACAGATAGCCGACACCGACAAAGGCGACGGCCAGGAAGGCGGCAAAGAGAGCCAGCATCGGCAGCTTCAGCACTTTCCGCAAAATCATCAGTTCGGGCAGCGAGATGGCGGTGATGCTCATCATCAAAGCCAGAACGGTGCCGACGGGGACGCCCTTGCCGATCAGCGCCTCGACGATCGGGATCATGCCGGCGGCATTGGAATAAAGCGGAATGCCGACGATCACCGCCAGCGGCACGGCGAAGGGGTTGTCGGGGCCGGCATGGGCGGCGAAGAACTCTTGCGGCACGAAGCCGTGCAGTCCGGCGCCGATACCGATGCCGATCAGCACGTAAAGCCACACCCGGCCGATGATCTCGCGCACCTGGGCGATGCCGAAGGCGATGCGGCCGCGCAGGCTGGTGTCGGCTTCGACCGCCACGACCTCACCCATGCGGATCTTCCACACATAGTCCTCGACGAACCGCTCCAATCCGAAGCGATCGGTCAGCAGGCCGCCGACGACACCGACGATCATTCCCGTGGCGAAATAGAGCAGGGTGATCTTCCAGCCGAGGATGGCCAGCAGCATGACCACCGCCACTTCGTTGACCATCGGCGAGGTGATCAGGAAGGTCATCGTCACCCCCATCGGCACGCCGGCCTCCAGAAGACCGATGAACAGGGGCACCGCCGAACAGGAACAGAACGGCGTGACCGCGCCGAGCAGTCCGGCCAGCAGATAGGCCGGCCCCTTGCGCTTGCCCGCCAGCAGTGTGCGCAGGCGTTCCGGCGTCAGCATGGAGCGCAGCAGACCAACGAGAAAGATGATCAGGGTCAAGAGGACGAAGATCTTCGTCACGTCCTCGACAAAGAAATGCAGGGCGTCGCCAAGCTTGTCGTCGGGGGCAAGACCCATCGTTCGGTAAACCAGCCAGTCGGCCAGTCCGGTGAAAACACGCAGCATTGTCTGTTCCTTCGGGCGTCAGGCGACCCGTGTGCGGGGTGGCCGGCCGGGCATTCTCTTCAGCCGGTCCTGGTCGGCGATGTGGACCACGTCATCAATCAAGCCCTGGATTGCGGCATCGACCAGGACCCGTCCCCAGTCGGGAAGATCGTCGGCCAAGGCATAGAACGTCCACTGGGCGTCGCGGCGAACCTTGACCAGTCCGGCGTCACGCAAGGTTGCGAGATGCTTCGACGCCTTGGGTTGGGCGATCTCCAGCGCATAGCAGGTCTCGCAGACGCAAAGTTCTCCTTGGCGGGCCATCAGCGCGACACTGCGCAAACGGATCGGATCGGCGAGAGCGGTCAGAAGTTGGGTAACATTTTCCATGGGGGGAATATGCGGCAATACGGATATGCCGTCAATAGGATATTCTCTAAGGGGAATATGCTGACGCCGGAGGCTGGCGATCGAGAGGGCTTGACAGCGGTTATCATTTCTATAATTCTGGAAATATGGATGAACAAGCAATCATCGCCGCGCTGTCGGCTCTGGCCCAGGAAAGCCGCTTACGGGTTTTTCGCCTGCTGGTGACCGCCGGCCCGACAGGTCTGCCGGCCGGGCAGATCGCCGAGGAATTGGCGATTCCCGCCAACACGCTGTCGTTTCACCTGTCGTTGCTGAAAAACGCCGGACTTGTGGCGGTGCGCCGCGAGGGCCGGTCCCTGATCTATTCGGCGGAATACGGACATGCCAGGGCGGTCATCGACTATCTGACCGAGAACTGCTGCAGCCGCCAACCGTGCTGCGAATGAGGCACTCGAATGATGGATGAACCAACGATCGACGAAATTCCCGGCAGCGACGTCGAACTGGCCGCCACCTTGGCCGGCGCTGGCCTCCCCATTGACGATCTCGACCTGCCAGGCCGTCGTTTCTTCCGTTTTCGCGAGGATAGTCGTCTGATCGGCTTCATCGGTTGGGAAGCGGGCGATGACGGAATCGCCCTGTTGCGTTCTCTTGTCGTGGCTTCTGCCTTGCGCCGAAAAGGCATGGGAAAGGCCATGACCAACTGGGCGCTGACGCGACTGGCCGAATTGGGGGTCGGCGACGTCTATCTGTTGACCACCTCCGCCGTGTCCTTCGCCGCCCGGCTCGGCTTTGTCCGTGTCGAGCGGGCTTTGGCCCCCCCCTCCATTCGTCAATCCCACCAATTTGCCGGACTATGCCCGGCCTCCGCCATCCTTTTGCAGAGGAACTTGCCGTGAATCCTGAACAAATCAAAGAGATCGTCCGCAATCGCTACGGCGCCATCGCCCAAGGCGCCGCTTCGTCCTGCTGTGCCCCCAAAGCCTCGTCCCCGTCGTCTTGCTGTGGCGGCGCCGAGCGAGACATCGACGAACTGGCTCGGCGTATGGGTTATGCC
>DATNIV010000135.1:0-3721 GCA_035604255.1 Telmatospirillum sp.
GGGGGCGAATCTCAGGATCGATAGCGGCGTACGCCAGGGCGATCACATCTCCGTTCATTATGATCCGATGATTGCCAAGCTGATCGTCTGGGACGAAGACCGCGCCGGCGCGGTACGCCGCTTGCGGGCCGCTTTGGCCGCCACCGAGGTCGTCGGCGTGACGACCAATGCGGCCTTTTTGTCGGCCATCGCCGGTCATCCCGCTTTCGCCGCCGGTGACGTGGATACCGGCTTCATTCCGCGCCACGCCGACATCCTGTTGCCGCCGCCGGAGACCTTGTCGGATCCGGTGCTGGCCTTGTCTTGTCTGGGCGTGTTGTTGGAGCGCCGCGCCGTGGCCGCGCGCGAGGCCGCGGCGTCCAACGATCCTTACAGTCCGTGGGCACAGTGCGATGGCTGGCGGCTCAACGAGGATGCCCATGACAGCCTGCATCTGCGCCATGCGGAAACCGACATCGTTCTGCCGTTGATCTATCGAACGTGGGGCTACGAGCTGTTCTTGCCGGGGGGGAGAGTCGAGGCGCGCGGTCAGTTGCGCGCCGAAGGCCGCTTGTCAGCTGAAATCGGCCCGGTGCGGCGTAACGCCGGCTTTGTCCAGCGGGGCGGGGCGCTCTTCCTCTTCGTTGATGGCCGGTGCCACCATCTGACCCTGGTCGATCCTCTGCCCTCCGACGAGTCCGACGCCGTGGCCGGCGGCGTCACCGCCGTCATGCATGGCACCATCATCGCCTTGTTGGTCGACCCTGGCGCCAAAGTGATCAAGGGACAGCCGCTGGTCGTCATGGAGGCCATGAAGATGGAACATACGCTGAAGGCGCCGGCCGACGGCACGGTGTCGCGACTGCATTACGCCGTCGGCGCCCTGGTCGAAGAGGGCGCCGCCTTGGTGGACTTTCAAGCGGATGAGGTCTGACATGCGGCCGCTCAGGCCCCGACGGGTCAAGCTGGTGGAGGTCGGCCCTCGCGACGGTCTGCAAAACGAACCGGGGGTGATCGCAACCGAGGTCAAGCTTGCCTTGATCGAGCGGTTGGCGGGGACGGGATTGCCGGTGGTGGAGGCGGGGGCTTTCGTGTCATCCCAGCGGGTGCCGCAGATGGCCGATACCGCCGAAGTCTTTCGCCGGTTGCGCCGCCAACCGCAGACCGCCTATCCGGTGTTGGTGCCCAACCTCAAAGGCCTGGATGCGGCCCTGGCGTCGGGAGTGACGGAGGTGGCGATCTTCGTATCGGCTTCGGAAGGGTTCAGCCAACGCAATATCGCCTGTTCGCGAGCGGAAAGCCTGACGCGGCTGGCGCCGGTTGCCGTCAGCGCCATCAATCATGGACTGCGGCTGCGCGGTTATGTGTCCTGCGTGATCGGTTGTCCCTATGACGGGCCGGTGGCCGCCGATCAGGTGGCGGAGATGGCCGAGCGGATGGCGGACCTCGGATGTTACGAGATATCGCTCGGCGATACCATCGGGGTCGGCACCGCCGATACGGTCCGTCGGCTGATCGACCATGTGGCCGCTCACGTGCCCCGCCAGCGCATCGCCATGCATTTCCACGATAGCTATGGCCAGGCGGTGGCCAATGTGCTGGCCAGTCTCGATGAGGGGATCGCCATTTTCGACAGTTCGGTCGCCGGGCTCGGCGGCTGCCCGTTCGCCACGGGCGCCACCGGCAATGTGGCGACGGAGGATGTTCTGTATCTGTTGCACGGTTTGGGCATCGAGACCGGCGTCGATTTGTGCGCGGTCGCTGAGGCGGGAGCCTGGATCAGCGATCACTTGGGCCGTCCCAACGCGTCCCGCGCCGGACGGGCGCTCGCGGCCAAAAAATGAACCGGGGAAAGACGGAAAAACCGCAATAACCAACGAACCATTGGGAGGCGTATATGGAACGGAATACCCACAGCTATACCCATGGGGCCAGCGACACGCCGCTGCTCTCCGATACCATCGGGGGCCATCTCGACCGGGTGGCGGCGATCTATCCCGATCGTGAGGCGCTGGTGGTCGTCCATCAGGGGGTCCGCTGGAGTTACGACCGGCTGCGCGCCGAAAGCGACGCTTTCGCCGCCGGCCTGATCGCTCTTGGATTGGCGCCGGGAGAGCGCATCGGCATTTGGTCGCCGAACACTGCGGAATGGGTGGTGACCCAGTTCGCCGCCGCCAAAGCCGGCCTGATCCTCGTCAATATCAATCCCGCCTATCGGCTTCACGAATTGGAATATGTGCTCAATAAGGTCGGTTGTCGCGCGCTGGTCCTGGCGCCGTCGTTCAAGGCCAGCAATTACCTGCAGATGCTGCAAAGTCTGGTTCCCGAGTTGGCGGACTGTCCGGCCGAGGCTCTGCGCTCGGCGCGCTTGCCCGAGTTGCGGGTGGTCATCCGCACCGGTGACGAACGTACCGATGGCATGCTGAATTTTTCCGGAATTTCCACGCTCGCCACCGATGATCATCGCAGGCGATTGATGGAGACCAAGGCCTCGTTGCAATTCGACGATTCGGTCAATATCCAGTTCACCAGCGGCACCACGGGCAAGCCCAAGGGCGCGACGCTGACCCACCACAATATCCTCAACAACGGCTTTTTCGTCGGCGAGGCCATTCGCTTGACGGAAAGCGATCGGATGTGCATTCCCGTGCCGTTTTATCATTGCTTCGGCATGGTGATGGGCAATCTGGGGGCCGTCACCCATGGCGCGTGCATGGTGATTCCGGACGAGGGATTCGATCCCTTATCCGTTTTGAAGGCCGTTCAGGCGGAGCGCTGCACCTCTCTTTATGGCGTTCCGACGATGTTTATCGCGCTGCTGAACCATCCCGATTTTCACCGCTATGATTTAAGTTCGCTGCGCACCGGCATCATGGCCGGCTCGCCTTGTCCCATCGAGGTCATGCGCCATGTCATCGAGCGGATGCATATGTCCGAGATCACCATCGCCTACGGCATGACCGAAACCAGTCCGGTCAGTTTCCAAAGCGCCGTGGACGATCCGGTGGAACGCCGCGTCTCGACCGTCGGGCGTGTCCATCCGCATGTCGAGGTGAAAATCGTCGACGCTGCCGGGCGGGTGGTGCCGTCAGGGACGCCCGGAGAACTCTTGACTCGCGGCTATTCGGTCATGCGCGGTTATTGGGACGACGACGCGCAGAGTCGCGCGGCCATCGACGCCGGCCGCTGGATGCATACCGGCGATCTGGCGGTGATGGATGCCGACGGTTACTGCAATATCGTCGGCCGCATCAAGGATATGGTCATTCGCGGCGGCGAGAATATCTATCCGCGTGAAATCGAGGAATTTCTGCATGGTCATGCCAAGATTCGGGATGTGCAGGTCTTCGGCATTCCCGATCCCCAATATGTCGAACAGCTTTGCGCCTGGATCATCGTGAAGGACGGCGAACGCTTGTCCGAAGCCGAGGTCGTCGAATTCTGCACCGGTCAGATCGCGCATTACAAAATTCCCCGGGTGATCCGCTTCGTCGAGGCCTTTCCCATGACCGTCACCGGCAAGATTCAAAAATTCGTGATGCGCAAGATGATGATCGAGGAGTTGGCCCTGCAGGAACAGAAGACGGCGTGACTCACTAGACTGAACTTCCCATTACTCAAACCAGCAAGGCATTGATTTTACTCCGAAAGGCGCCTTTTTTCAACAAAAATGTAGCCATGTAATTACTAATATTGACGTTGAAAATGGCTATCTATGTGGCATCATATTGGCCATGTACAT
>DATNIV010000136.1:0-3970 GCA_035604255.1 Telmatospirillum sp.
AATGACGTCATCGTTTCCCAAAAATGCTTAAAGTTTTTTGCTTTCCGCACCATAGCTTTTGTATAGTGTCGCCTTAACGTGGTTTATACGGGAAGAGGTCATATGCATATCCTCGTGGCCGACGACCACAATTTAATTAGGGACGGCCTGAAACCTTTCCTTTACGAGTTGGACTCAAACGCCACCATTCTTGACGCTGCCAATTTCGACGATGCTTTCGCCATGGCAAGCTCGTCCGAAGCGTTGGATTTGGTTCTTCTTGATCTGAAGATGCCGGGAATGAACGGTCTGCAGGGGGTCGAACGGATGCGCCTGGCCTACCCCAAAGTGCCGGTCGTGATCCTGTCGGGACATGTGGAACGAGAAGACGTCCTGGCCGCCGTGCGCGCCGGCGTCGCCGGATATATTCCGAAAACCATCAGCGGCGCGGCCTTGATCAACGCCCTGAGATTGGTTCTCGAAGGAGAGACCTATCTGCCCTCCAGTATCTTGGTGGACAGTTCGGCCTCCGATCGAAAAACACCGCCCTCACCATTGTCCACGCTCTCGGCGCGTGAACGCGAAATTCTCGGTTACCTGATCGAAGGGCTGACCAACAAAGAAATCGCCCGCCTGCTCGATTTGCAAGAAATCACCATCAAAATCCATTTGCGCAACGTTTACCGCAAGATCGGCGCCGTCAACCGCGCCCAAGCAGTTCGCATCGCCATGACGGCCGGTTGGCCGATGCACACGCCCACCTAACGCGTTCTTGGTCAGGTCTCCGAACTCAGTCCGGACATGACGACTATCCTGAATTTGATAGTTGCACCACGAAGACGCGACGTTCACGAAGAAAAAACAATAAGTTGGCGCCCTCCAGAGGATCTCCCTGAAGGTGAGCGACGTCACGCTTTCTTAATATTGATAAATCTTCCTGTTCTTCGTGTCTTCGTGGTGAACTGCTTTTTCTGAGATTATTGGCTGTGGGGCGCCAAATGAAATAATCCGTAACGAGTAGACGCCAATCTTTTGTTAACCTGGATTCGTTGCGCTAGCGCGCGAGGACGCTGTTTGGGCCAACAGTCCGGCCCGCTATTTTTGCACAGGGATTAGGCTTCCCCCTTTGGTCTAAAGAGGTTATTGCTTAATCTCCGAGCAAGAACACTCCTTTGACACAACCATAACTCTCTGAACTGGCACGACACCTCGCTTGGCATCGTAATTGCTTCTTATCGTTCGCAAGAGCCGATCGGCAGGAGATGAGCCTATGGCGTTGAACGGCATTTTTGATGAAATGAACGGGTTGGATGGAGCGCTTCGTCCACCCTACGACAAAATCGCCAAATGGCTTGCAGCCACTCCCGAAAGCACGTTCGCCACAAAAAGGGAACAGGCCGATCTGTTGTTCCAGCGGATCGGAATTACCTTTGCCGTCTACGGCAGTGCGGCCGGCACCGAACGACTGATCCCTTTCGACATCATCCCCCGCGCCATCACCTCGGCCGAATGGCAACTCCTCGAGAAAGGCCTGTTCCAGCGGGTGCGCGCTCTTCAAATGTTCTTGGGCGACATCTATCACGGCCAGGACATCATTCGCGCCGGCATCATCCCGTCGGGCCATATCCTCAGAAACGATTTGTACCGGCCCGAGATGAAAGACATCGACGTGCCGGGCGGCGTCTATGTCCATATCGCCGGCATCGATGTGATCCGCGTGCGGGAAGGCGAGTTCCACGTCCTTGAAGACAATCTGCGCACACCCTCGGGTGTGTCCTACATGCTGGAAAACCGAGCGGTGATGATGCGCCTGTTCCCGCATCTCTTTTCTGAAAACCACGTCGCCCCGGTTGATCATTATCCGTCCGAACTGCTGCGCCAGTTGAGGTCGGTCGCCCCGCTCACCGCCAACCACAATCCGACGGTCGCGGTATTGACTCCCGGTCCCTACAACAGCGCCTATTTCGAACACGCCTTCCTGGCCGAGGAAATGGGGGTCGAATTGGTCGAGGGCCAAGATCTGTTCGTCCGCGACGACGCCGTCTGGATGCGCACCACGCACGGACCACGCCGGGTCGACGTCATCTACCGCCGCCTTGATGACGACTGCATCGACCCCCTGGCGTTCAATCCCGATTGTTTGCTGGGCGTGCCCGGATTGCTGTCGGTCTATCGCAACGGCGGCGTGACCTTGGCCAATGCCATCGGCACCGGCGTCGCCGACGACAAGTCAACCTACCCTTACGTCCCCGACATCATCCGCTTTTATCTGGGTGAAGAGCCCATTTTGCAAAATATTCAGACCTTCCGCTGCAACCGCCCCGATGACCAGGCTTACGTCCTTGAGCATATCGCCGATCTGGTGGTCAAGGAAACGCAAGGATCCGGCGGCTATGGCATGATGATCGGACCGAAAGCGACCAAGGAGGAACATGAAAAATTCCGCCGGCTGATCATCGACGACCCTGATGGCTATATCGCGCAACCAACGCTTGCCCTGTCGACCTGCCCCACCTTCGTCGAGGAAGGCATCGCGCCGCGTCACGTCGATCTCAGGCCTTTCGTGCTCACGGGGCGCGACGGCATGTCTCTGGTGCCGGGTGGCCTGACCCGTGTTGCTTTGGGCAAGGGATCTCTGGTGGTGAATTCGTCACAAGGCGGCGGCACCAAAGACACGTGGGTGCTGGAGGACTAACGACCATGCTGAGCCGCACTGCCGAACAACTCTACTGGACCGGCCGTTATGTCGAACGGGCCGAAAATATGGCCCGCATTCTCGACGCCAGCCAGCGTCTGTCCGTCCAAGGACGCGCCCGCGCCCAGGAGGCCAATGAATGGGTCGCCGTCCTCGACATCCTGTGCGCCGAACGCCTTTATGCCGAAACCCATGGCGACGTAACACAGGACGGCGTCATCGCCTTTTTGACGCTCGATCCCAGCAATCCGTCGTCGATCTATTCCTGCATTCGCACCGCCCGGGAAAACGCCCGTGCCCTGCGCTCGGCCATTTCCTCCGAAATGTGGGAAAGTCTGAACACCACATGGCTGGCCGTCCGCGACCTGACGGAAGCCGAGTTACAGGCGCGTGGACTGCGTGACTTCTTCGACTGGGTCAAGGTTCGCTCGCATCTGTTCCTCGGCGTCGCTTACACGACCACGCTGCATGACGATGGATTCGCCTTCACCCGGTTGGGAACATTCCTCGAACGGGCGGACAACACCACCCGGCTGCTCGACAGCAAATTCCACATTTTGGAGGACAGCGGCACCGACTTGGCGGCGAACTATTACGAATGGGGCGCCGTGCTGCGGTCGGTCGGCGCCTTCCGCGCCTATCACCAGCTCTATCACGACGTCATCACCCCAAGCCGCGTCGCCGAACTGCTGGTTCTGCAACCGCAAATGCCACGGTCCTTACGCTTTTGTTTCGATCAGGTGATCGCTCTCCTGGAAACCTTAAGCGCCGGACGCAAGCTTGAGTGTGAACGCATCGCCGGCGAATTCTGCGCCCGCCTGCGGTATGGACGGATCGAAAAAATTCAAGACAGCGGATTGCATGACTTTCTCATGGAGGCGCTGGACCGTATCGCCGAATTGTCGGCACAGATCTCTCAAGACTTCATGATGACGGTATAGGAGGCTTCGATGCGCGTCGCCATCAACCATGAGACCATCTACCGTTATCGCAATGTGACCAACCATTCGGTTCAGTATCTGAGACTGAGCCCGATTTCCGGCAGCGGTCAAAGGGTCTTGTCGTGGAAATTGGCCGGCCCCGGCAATCTTTGTGCGTGGACCGACGGCTTCGGCAATGCGGCGCATGTGTTGGTCGTCGAAGGGCCGCATCAGGAAATCCGCATCAAGGCGGTGGGTGAGGTGGAGATCGCCGACCTCGCCAAGCCCTTGCTGGGTGACTCGGAACCGCACCCTCCGGAACTGTTTCTCCGCTCGACACGGTTGACCGAATCCGACGCGCGCGTCATTCGCTTCG
>DATNIV010000137.1:0-2506 GCA_035604255.1 Telmatospirillum sp.
CCCCGTGTTTATGACCGGTGCGAAACGCTCGGCGATCTCTTCGATGTGCGCTTCCCGCCCATTTCGGGAACGACGGGCGCACATCGGGAGACAAGCCACGGCATCCGGGGCCGTTCACCGCCGTTGCCTGAAGGTCTCCTCCGCATGTGACGTTCTGTCCGCCATCTGACAGACAAAGCGATCGACATCCCCCACAATCCCCCTCGCCCACAAGGACCCGAACGCGCTTTCGAGGCCAAAACGTGCCAGAGCTTGGAACAGGGAGACCGTTAGCGGCCACGTTCGACTCCTTTGGCCATAATTCCATTGGCCACAACGCCAGCTATTCTTCATTTGCCCAGGCGACAACCCTTTTGAAACCTGACAACGGAAGAAAAATAGCGGCGGCTGATTCGCTTGTTACAACAATCCGAACGTCTTCTGGGGCGGGCAAGAAGGCGAAGAGACGCGCAAATATTGGAGAGAGATGACATTCGGAGAGAAACTTACTTAAAGTTTTTCGAATAAGCATCTATCCATATAAAGATCGGCACAACTACCGCATTTTCCACCAATAATTACAAAAATACTCTATCTGGAGGAAAGCAATGACCGTTCTTGTTGCATTATCAATTGCCATAGCTGCACTAGCTACTGTGGCTACGTGGGGATTTTTGACTGTCGGATCTATCTTGATATGGGCCGCCTTTATTGGGTGGGCGAGCTTCTTCCATTGTGGTGGTGACCAAAACGCCCTGAAAAAAACCATCATCGGCAATCTGTTCGGTGTCATCGTCGCTTGGGTGGCGGCGCTGGTCATCACAAAGGCGGGACTGGCCGAAAGCCTGGGGCTGCCATTGTGGGCGGCGTTGGTCGTGGGGATCACCGTTCTCGGCGTGTGTCTTGCCGCCCACCTCCAGGCCTTCAATGTGATTCCCGCCAGTTTCTACGGTTATGCCTGCGCCTTCGCTTATCTTCTTCAGACTCCGGACGCCTTGGCGAAGCTCAGCAGCCCAACACTTGGAAATGTTTTGTTCGTCGTCCCCTTGTCCATGATCATCGGAGCCTTCTTCGGCTTCGCATCCGGAAAGCTTGGGGGCATGCTCCAAGCCAAATAGTCTTCGCAAACCAACGGGGGGCTTTGTCGATAGGGTGCCGATCGACATCGAAATAGCTCGAACGGACCTCTCCCGTTCGGGATCACGGCAAACGAAACGGGCGCCCCGGCGGACGAACACCGCCGGGGCGCACCGTCTCTCGTGACATCACGGCGCGCGCGATTGAGACGTCCGCGCCTGGAGCAAGCCGCCCAGCCGCCGAAGCAAATCCTGACGCGCCTGATCATCGGAGGCCTCGCGCAGGGCGCCCGCCAAATCGAGGAGAAAGCCGGAATGGAGATTGTGCCAATCGGTCTGCAGCGAGCCTTGCACCGGTTGAGCCGCCATCGGCGGCGACAAACGGGCCGGGACAGTCCCCAGCGATAGAGACGCCCCCATGCCCGGGCATAAGACCGGTGGCCGGCCCGGACGAGGATCGGCGGCCAGAAGAGCGGCAAGGCAGGCCGTCGCGGTTGGTTCGCCGTGGGTGAGCAGGATGGCGCGGGAAATCGGCTCGCGGGCCGCGATCCAGGTGAGCAGTTCCGCCTGATCGGCATGGGCGGAATAGACGTCGATCTCGCGGATCTGCGCACGCACGCGAATCTCCTCCCCCATGATGCGAACCGATCCGGCGCCGTCGCGCAGCAATCGTCCAAGCGTACCCGGCGCTTGATAACCGACCATCAGAATGGTGCACTCCGGCCGCCAGAGAGTGGCCATGAGATGGTGGCGAATGCGCCCGGCTTCGCACATACCGCTCGCCGCCATGATGATGGCCCCCGAGGAAATCTTATTGAGATTTTTCGACTCTTCGACGGTATCGACGAAACGGATATTGGAGCCATTGAACGGATTGTGCGTCCCGGCGGCGGCCCCCAATTCCGAGGCATGCTTGCGAAAGACCTCCGTGGCATGCACGGCGAGCGGCGAATCGAGAAAGACCGGCACGTTGCCGAGAACGCCATCGCGGATCAACTGCCCGATATCGAATAACAACTCCTGCGTCCGCTCGATGGCAAAAACCGGTATGATCAGATTGCCGCCACGGCTCAAAGCCGCCTGGACCTGGGCTGCCAGTTTCCGGCGCCGGCCATCGGCGTCGACGACCTCGCGCCGCCGATGGCCATAGGTCGACTCGACGACCAGATAGTCGATCCCGGACGGGGATTCCGGCGGCGTATGCAGACATTCGGCCGCGGCCCCGAGATCGCCGGAGAACAGCAGACGGATCATTTTGCCGGCGCCGGTCAGCTCGATTTCGATCGAGGCGGCCCCCAGGATGTGGCCGGCGGGCCAATAGCGGGCGCGAAAGCCGGGAAGCGGCTCGAACCAATCGTGAAAGGCAATCGTGTCGATCCGTTCCAGCGACCGTTCGGCATCCTCTTTGGTGTATATCGGCTTGACCGGCGCGTCGCCGCGCTGATGCAACC
>DATNIV010000138.1:0-2193 GCA_035604255.1 Telmatospirillum sp.
AGGAGGCGATGGCCAGTCGGCGCGCCGTGAGACCGTCGCCGGCAGGTTTTCCGGCGGCCGCCAGGACTTTGAGATAGAGCAGAACGCCCATCAGATGCCGGGCCTTGTGCGAGCCTCCGACATTGCCGGTTTCGTCTTTGACCCATAAGGGGGCGTGATGTCCGGCCGCCCGCGCCAAAGCCGGCTGTTGGGCCATCGGCGTCAGGCGAAAGCCGTGGCCCTCGACGGCGACCAGCGCCCGATCCAGCATGCCCACGATATCGACCCAGGCGGCGTCCGACAATCCCCAGGCGCGGGCGAGACGATAAGGCGAAAGCAGGGCGCGATAGCGCAGGAAGGGGTCGTCTTCGGAACTTGAGACGAACTCATTTTTCTCCGTCATGGCCGGACTTGATCCGGCCATCCACGTGGACCCCCGGATCAAGTCCGGGGGTGACGAATAAAAAATGGGCGCATCGGGAACCAGCAGATGGTCCACGTCGTCATCCGCCCCGCCCGCTTGCGGACAGCGAAACGGCAGTTGCCGGGCGGCATCGACCACCGCCCCACACCCGTGACAGACGAACCGCGGCGCCATCGCCGGTTCAAGCGCCGAGACGGGCGGCGAGGCCGCTTTTGGCGTTGAATGCCGCGATCATCGCGTCCCAAGCCGGAACCAGATCGAGCAAGCCATCCCAGAACGGCTGCTTGAGGCGAGCGGTGAATTCCTCCAGCGACACGCCTTGTTGTTCGACCCAGGTGAAATAGCCGAGGTTGAAGATCCGCTTGCGGTCGATTTCTGTCAGTTCGAGCAGATGGTCGGTGGTGGTGGCGGCCAGGGACTGGCCCCAGACCTCGCCGGCCGTCACCGCATCGAAGCGATTGCCGAAATATTTGGCGGTGGCTTTGCCGATTTCGCTGCCATACATGGCGCCGCCGTCGGTGGCGACGGTGAGAATGATGTCGTCGGAGCCGAGATCGAAATATTTCGCCGTCTTGATGGCCGCCAGCATGTTGCACAGGCTCGACAGGCCGAGATTGCCCAGTTGGGCGACCAGTTGTGGGTCGATGCCCTTGCGCTCGACCAGGAATTTGCGGCCCTCGTCGGTGTTGAAGAGGACGAACAAGGTGTCGGTGGCGCGATCGGTGATGCCGGCGACCATATCGGTGTTCATCACATTGTGGATGTAAGGCACATGCTTGTCGCCGATGCCTTGGATGTTGTGCTCGCCAAATCCGTTGTAGAGCAGGGTCGGGCATTCGGCGGCTTCCACCGCGACGATCTTGGCGCCCAGGGCCTTCTTCAGATGATCGCCGGCGGCGAGCGTTCCCCCCGATCCCGACGCCGAGACATAGGCCGCCAATTTGGCCCCCGGACGTCCCTTGGCCAGCGCGTCGAACAAGGTTTCCAAGGCGCCGCCGGTGACGGTGCGATGGACGACATAGTTTCCGAACTCGCAGAACTGATTGAAGATGATATTGGCCGGATCGCGGTCGAGCGCGGCGCAGGTGTCGTAAATTTCTTTGACATTGCTCTCCGAGCCGGGCGTGCGGACGATGTCGGAGGGGTCATTCACCCACTTGTCCAGCCAGTCGAACCGCTCCTGGCTCATATTTTCCGGCAGCACGGCGACGCCGCGGCAGCCCAGGATGCTGGAGATGGCGACGCCGCCCCGACAGTAATTGCCGGTCGACGGCCAGATCGCCCGATGCCGGGTCGGATCGAACTGCCCGGTCACCACGCGCGGAACCAGACAGCCGTAGGCGGCCAGCACCTTGTGCGCGTGGATCATCGGGAAGCGGTTGCCGAGCGCCAGAACGATGCGGGCTTTGACGCCGGTCAATTCGCTTGGCAGTTCGATATGGCCCGGCACATCGGCCAGACCGGTGCGTGTTGCGTCATTGAACCAATGGACGCGGAACAGATTGAGCGGATGTGCCCCATCGGGATCGACATCCGCCAACTTGGCCTTGATTCCGGCAGGAATGGAGGATGGCGTTTTCAATTGCCCGATGGTCGGCAGCAAAACGCCGGCCTCGCGGAACCGTGCCAGCGTCCGCTCATAGACTTCGGCATCGACCACTGTCCGTTCGAGCCCTAGACGCGCCATAGCTGTATCCTTTCAAGTCTCAAAGAGTTGGTTGTTTCCTCCGTCCGGCGTCCGGACGCCCCGAAGAAGCCCCTCGCCCGCTTGCGGGAGAGGGAGGGGCCCG
>DATNIV010000139.1:0-4577 GCA_035604255.1 Telmatospirillum sp.
GCCAATTCCATTGTCCGCGCCTAACGTCGTCTCTTCGGCCACAAGCCAACCATCACGGAGGACCGGCTGAATCGGATCTTTGGTGAAATCGTGCGCGACGCCTCCATTGGCCTGGCACACCATGTCGAGATGCGCTTGCAAAATGACGCCAGGGCGACCGTCTCGCCCCGGCGAAGCCGGCTTCTTGATCAACAAATTGCCGACGACATCGGTGGTCACGCCGAAGCCTCGGCCGGATGCCCAGTCGGCCAGGCGGCGACGAAGTTTCTCTTCTTGTTTCGAGAGACGGGGAATTTCGCACAAGGTGGCGAAATGTTTCCACACAAGAACAGGTTCCAGATGGTTGATCACAGTCACGGACAGACGCCTAAAGGAAAAGAATGCAACGTCATCGACCCAAAGATCGAAGGGGCATTTAGTATGCGCCGAGAGCCAATCTCTCGACAATAGAAAGGGAACATCAGGGTTTTGCCTGTCCGCATTTGGGGATAGGCAAACCGCCCAGAGTGATCGAACATACCCCTACAAAAGGTCATATCCGACGGATGCGCCCATATAGACCAAATGGCCACATCCTGCGGATTACCAGCGTTACGGCTGTTGCGAATGTAGCGCTGCGTCACGCTGGGCATGGTTGGGGATGAAAAAAATGGCAAAACCAAATATTCTAAGCAACGTTCAGATTCGCATTCTGCTCAATTTCATCCTTGGCTCGACCGGCCTTCTGCTTGCCGCAATTTGTCTTTATTCATTCGTCTCAGCCTGGACGGAGGCCTCAGAGAACCAGCGAACGGCCCGAATCGCCATGGCCAGTCAACATCTTGTTCAGGCCTATGGCGATGCCCGCATCGAACGCGGCGATATCTTGACGGGATTGAGCGGGGACGCTCCGATTTCGAACGATATGTTCGAAAGAGCCGCCAAAAAGAACAAGACCGTCAACGACGACTTGCAAACCGCCGTGACCGCACTCCGACAAGGCGATGTCGCGGGGAGTTCCCCTCTGCTGGCCGTCGTGCGCGACAGCAATGCCGCGGTCAACGCGCTTTGGGCGCGCGCCGAGACGGCGGCCCATCAACCGAAGGCGCAGCGTCCCGCCGACCTGGCACGAACCTGGGACCAGACCGGCAACAAGCTTCTCGACGCGATTTTGGCGCTCTCGGACACGCTGGAAAGCGCAATTAGGGGTGTGGACCCGCAAATCGATCACTTGGTGGCGATCAAGGAGGCCGCAACGATGACTCGGATGAGCGGCGGCCAAGCCGTTCTGATGATGGCACCGTTCCTTTCCGGCAACCAAAAATTCTCCCTCGATCAGCAACTGAAGGAAGCTGGATATCGAGGAGAAATGGCCTCCTCCTGGTCTCTGGTCAAACGCCTTGTGGCCGAACCGGGAACGCCCCAGGCCATTGGTGATGCTGTCGCGCAGACCGAAAAGGAATTTTTCGGTCAGTCGGCGGAGCATCGGTTACAGGTCGTGACCGCATTGGCGAAGGGCGAACCCGCCGGACTAGGGTCCATGGAATGGCTCGCCGCGGGAGCCCCACAGCTTGGCTTCATCAGTGTGGTCGGCGGAGAAGCGATGTCGGCGGTGGTCCGCCGGGCGGAAGATCGCGCTTCGACGGCGAGTAACAAACTATGGTTCAGCGGCTCGGCGCTCCTCCTCCTTTCGGCTTATCAGGCGTTAGCCGCGCGACTGGTGTCCCAACGTGTCAGCAAACCCCTGCGACACCTGACCGACGCTATCGCGAGATATGCGGAGCAACACTATGACGCACCGATCGCCGCGATTGATACGCGAGACGAACTGGGGCGTATGCGCGAAGCTCTGGGTATCCTCGCCGAAAACGGTCGGCAGGCACAGAGAGTCCAATGGTTGCGAGCGGAGGAGCAACGCCAAGAGACCGAACGGGCAAAGCGGGTCGAGGAGCTTTGCAAGATGTTTGACGATCACATGCGCGACAATCTGGAAAATGTGAACGGCGCGACGCTCCGGCTCGGAAAAGCGGCGACGGCCATGACGACGGCAGCGGCGCAAGCCTGCGACGAAACACAAATCGTCGCATCCGCCTCGGAAAAAGCGTCCCTCGGCATCTCCACCGTGGCTTCGGCGACCGAGGAGCTTTCGTCCTCGGTGCATGAAATCAGCCGTCAAACGGCACAATCCACCGCCATCGCGGCGGATGCCGTGATCAAGGCGGAACGGACCAATCAAGCGATCAGCAGCTTGGCAACCATCAGTGAAAAGATTGGCGAAATCGTTTCATTGATCAACGGCATCGCTAGCCAAACCAACCTCTTGGCCCTCAATGCCACCATCGAAGCCGCGCGCGCCGGAGAGGCCGGCAAGGGATTCGCCGTGGTGGCCACCGAAGTCAAAAGTCTGGCCAACCAGACGGCAAAGGCGACGGAAGAGATCACCTCGCAAGTCCAGCAAATTCAATCGATGACGCAGAATGCCGTGGACGGTGTCCGCGAAATTGGCGCCGTCATCCAGGAGATGAGGGGCATCACCACCGGAATCGCCAGCGCCATTGAAGAGCAGGGAGCCGCCACCCAGGAAATCGCTCGCAACGTCAATGAAGTCTCAATGGCGGCTCGCACCATTTCCACCGGCACGGCTGGACTGGCCACGCGAGCCGAACAATCGAGCGACGTGGCCAAAGAAGTGACCGGCGCCACGACTTCGATGGAGGATCAGGTGAATTCGTTGCGGAACGACGTCGCGCATTTTCTCGATGATCTCCGCAACGACAAGGCTTAACCCGCTTTTCTCACACTCGCGTCCACGGATCGGACAGATCCCGGTTCGTGGACATGCCGTCATGCCTCTTCGCGAAAAAGGTTGTGTGGCTCGCCAATGCCGGTTGAAATGGCACTCGACGGAAAATTGGCGGACCAGAATGGCCTCTTCATTCACGCGATCGACACAAATCGACAGGTGCTTCCATGCGTAGCGTTTTCCTTCCGGATGGAGAGGCTGTTCCCGCGCTTGGCCAGGGCAGTTGGAGTTTGGGCGAAGATCGCGACCGTCGCGCCGAAGAAATTGCGGCGATCCGCGAGGGCGTGGCGCTTGGCATGACGGTGATCGATACCGCGGAAATGTACGGTGACGGTGAAACCGAAAACTTTCTGGCCGAAGCGCTCTCCGGATTGCGCGATCAGGTCTTTTTGGTCAGCAAGGCTTACCCTCAACATGCCGGCCATGATCGTCTGATTGAAACCTGCGAGCAAAGCCTGCGTCGCCTGAAAACAGACAGGCTTGATCTCTATCTGTTGCATTGGCGCGGCAACGTCCCGCTGCATGAGACGGCGGAAACCATGCGGATCTTGAAGAGAGACGGCAAGATCCGGCATTGGGGTGTCAGCAATCTCGACACGGCCGACATGCAGGAACTTATGGAAACGGGCGGTGAAACCTGCGCCGCCAACCAAATTCTCTACAACCTGACGCGACGCGGCCCTGAATTCGACCTCTTGCCTTGGATGCAAAGCCGCAAAATACCGCTGATGGCCTATAGCCCGATCGAGCAAGGACGATTGCCGATCAAATCCGCTCTAAATGCGATTGCTGAGAGTCATAAGGCAACGCCGCTGCAGATCGCCCTGGCCTGGGTTCTGCGCCGCAATGACGCCATCGTCATTCCCAAAGCGGCTCAACTCGACCATGTGAGACAAAATCGCGAAGCGCTCGACATCACGTTATCGCAGGACGACCTTGCGACATTGGATAAGGCGTTCCCGCCCCCCAGCCACAAGCTCCCTCTCGCCATGCTTTGACCTGTGTTTCGCGCAAACGGACACCAAAGGCGCCGCGTTTCGGAGAGGCGGTCCGACAGATATAGATAAAGCGAGCCGCTTACTCGGCTTGCCCGGCAATCCGCAAAAATTCGGGAAGGCTCAATCCTCCAACAGGTGACATGGCCCACTGCTGCGGTTGACATTCGGCGACCATTTCAGAGTAGAGGGGCGCGCTCAGACCACCAATCGGACTGTGATCCGCAACGGTTTCGACCAAGAATGAATTATCCTTCGGCATCGACTTGATTCCTGTGTGACCGACCCAGTTGGTCCGGCCAAGGGGTAATGGCGGCAACACTCACACCGCACTGCAACATAACCGTAATAGAATACCCATACGAATTAAATGGATGCATAGCAGACCATGACCAATTGCATAGGTCTGTTTTCGCCGCCGTGACTTCAGCCCCCCCCTCTACCCCCTACTTTTGTCGTAGACCAACTCGGCCCGGCCCCATGAAGGCGACTATGACGCCCCCAACCGCGGCACCGACACCTTCGGTTGATTAACAAATCTTTGGGTAAAGGAAATTACGTAAACGCCATTTACATATAATATTCAAATATTATCATAGCTGTAACCAGGTGCCGACGAGCCATTTTCTTTGATATTTACTTGAAATTAATACATACAGTGACAACATAGGAATAAGCTTCAGCATGGAGCGTCGCTATATTAGGCGCATACCGAACGATCGCTTGGAGAACATGATGGACATGTGGAACGATGACGAATGGCCGATGAATATTCGGCAGAAGGATGAGGAACAAAAACC
>DATNIV010000140.1:0-4200 GCA_035604255.1 Telmatospirillum sp.
CGCCCGTGCCCGGCTTTCCACCAAGCCACGGTCGACGAGCAATTGGTCCAATCTCTTCTTTGTCATGATCGGCGCATGATGCCGCAGCCCTGGCCGAATGGCCAGATATGCCTCTCGATATGGCAGATTTGTGAAAACTGGCTGGTAAGAATCCTCGAAGGGAGCTATTACCTTCGGGTGTTCGCCTTTCGATGGCAACGAATGCCCGCGCGAATAAAGAACACTTGTCCCGATTCGGAAGTTCGTGACAATTCGTCTCTATGACCGTCAAACTTCCGAATCGACCAGGACGCTGGCAACTCATTGACGCTAGTGTGGTTTTATGGATTTGAAGGCCCCAATATCGCTGTTGGCGAGACCAAGGGAGTTTCAAATCCGCCACAGTAGTGACTTTTCCGTCAGCCCTTAGTTGCAGGCTTAGAGACGACGGCGTAAACTGCCGCCCTTTCATCCAGGGAGTGGAGCGTTGGCAGAGTTGCCCACCGACATCGCGGCTATGAGTTTTGAAGATGCGCTTACCGAACTGGAGCGCATCGTCCGTCAGTTGGAGGAAGGCAAGGGCCGGCTCGACGAGGCAATCGATGCCTATACTCGAGGCATCGCTTTAAAACGCCATTGCGAAGGCAAACTGGCTGAAGCGCAAGCGCGTGTCGAGAGTATCGTGCTCGGCCCGGAAGGCACCATCTCCACCCAACCCGCAGATATCGGGTAAAGGAAGTAAAACGCCGTGACCACATTGAAGGCAGCCCTCGCCGAAACCGCTATTGCGGTCAACGCGGAACTTGACCGCCTGTTGCCCTTGACCGAAGGGCCGGAAAATCGACTCATTGAGGCGATGCGTTATTCGACGCTTGATGGCGGAAAAAGACTCCGCCCTTTCTTCGTGTTGCAGACGTCGCGCCTGTTCAATGTCGCTGAACAAGCGGCGCAGCGCGTTGCCGCCGTCATCGAAATGGTTCATTGCTATTCGCTGGTGCATGACGACCTGCCCGCCATGGACGATGACGACTTGCGCCGAGGCCGCCCCACCTGTCACAAGGCCTTCGATGAAGCGACCGCGATCCTGGCTGGCGACGCGTTGCTGACCAAGGCCTTCGAGGTCCTGGCGGGTCCCAGCACCCACTCCGATCCGCAGGTACGCTGCGAATTGGTCTGGGAATTGGCATCGGCATCAGGCGCTCAGGGCATGGTCGGCGGCCAGATGTTCGATCTGCGGGCCGCCGAGTTGGACATGGACGTGCAGGCGGTCACCAGGCTGCAGAATCTGAAAACCGGCCGCCTGATCGACTTCTCCTGCGAAGCCGGCGCCATTCTCGGCAAGGCCCCCTGGCAATTACGCCAAGCGCTCCGGGCCTATGCCCATGATCTCGGCCTGGCCTTCCAGATCGCCGACGATTTGCTCGATGTCGAGGGCGACCCGACCCAGGTCGGCAAGGGGCTGCGCAAAGACGCTGAAGCCGGAAAGGCCACGTTCGTTTCGCTCTTGGGGATTGAACGCGCCCGAGCACAGGCCGAGATGCTGTCGCGGCAAGCCGCCCAGCATCTCGATTGTTTCGATGAAAAAGCCGATCTGCTCCGCGAAGCCGCTCGCTTCGTCGTAGAACGCAGCCAGTGAAGAGTTGGTGAAACGATGAGCAAGACACCTCTGTTGGACAAGGTCCGTGATCCGTCGGACATCCGTGGCATGGACCTTGAGGATCTGGCCCAGTTGGCGGACGAGGTTCGCCGGGACATGATTGAATCCGTTTCCGTGACGGGGGGACATCTTGGCGCAGGACTCGGTGTCGTCGAGTTGACCGTGGCGCTTCACCATGTTTTCGAGACTCCTGCGGACCATCTGATCTGGGACGTCGGCCACCAGTCATATCCGCACAAAATTCTGACGGGTCGCCGGAACGAGATGCGGACGCTCCGCCAAGGGGGCGGGTTGTCCGGATTTACCAAGCGCTCGGAAAGCCCATACGACGCGTTCGGCACCGGCCATTCGTCGACAAGCATCTCGGCCGGATTGGGCATGGCCGTCGGACGCGATTTGAAGAACGCGTCGAATCATGTCGTAGCGATCATCGGCGATGGCGCCATGAGCGCCGGCATGGCCTATGAGGCCTTGAACAACGCCGGAGCCATGCATTCGCGACTGGTGGTGATCCTAAACGACAACGATATGTCGATCGCCCCGCCGGTAGGCGCGATGAGCAATTATCTGTCGCGCCTTCTGTCGTCGAAATCCTATCGATCGCTGCGCCATCTGCTGAAGGATCTGGCCTCGATGTTTCCGCCGCCGTTGGAGCGGGCGGCCCGCCGGGCCGAGGAATTCGCCCGTGGTATGGTGGCCGGCGGAACTCTGTTCGAGGAACTCGGATTTTACTATGTCGGCCCCGTGGATGGTCACAATTTGGAACATCTTGTTCCCGTCCTGAAAAATGTCCGCAATGCCGGAGATGCTGCGCCGATTTTGGTCCATGTGGTCACCAAGAAGGGCCATGGCTACGCCCCGGCTGAAGCGGCAAGCGACAAATATCACGGGGTCGGCAAATTCGACGTGGTGACCGGAGCGCTGGCCAAACCGAAGGCCAATGCGCCCTCCTATACGTCGGTTTTCGCCAAAGCGTTGTTGGAGGAGGCGCGGCACGACGACAAGATCGTCGCCATCACCGCGGCAATGCCCGCCGGAACCGGACTCGACAAATTCGAAGCGGCGTTCCCGACCCGGTGCTTCGACGTCGGCATCGCCGAGCAGCATGCGGTCACGTTCGCCGCCGGCTTGGCTTGCGAGGGCTTCAAACCCTTCTGTGCGCTCTACTCGACGTTCCTCCAACGCGGCTACGACCAGTTGGTGCATGATGCCGTGTTGCAGCATTTGCCAGTGCGCTTCGCCATCGACCGGGCAGGCTTGGTCGGCGCCGATGGCGCCACGCACGCCGGTAGCTTCGATCTGGCTTTTCTCGGCTGCTTACCCGATATCGTCCTGATGTCGCCGTCCGACGAAGCCGAATTGATGCATATGGTGGCAACCGCGGCGACGATTGATGACCGCGTTTCAGCCTTCCGCTACCCGCGTGGCGAAGGCGTGGGCATTGAATTGCCGGAACGCGGCCAAGTGTTGCCGATCGGCAAAGGCCGCATCTTGCAAGAAGGCACCACGGTGGCTTTGCTCTCCTTGGGCACGCGCCTTGGCGAATGTTTAAAGGCGGCCGACGAGTTGGCTGCCCGCGGTCTGTCGACGACAGTGGCGGACGCGCGGTTTTCCAAACCGTTGGACGAAGATCTGGTGCGTCGTCTAGCCCAGAACCATGCCTTGCTGATCACTGTCGAAGAGGGCTCGATTGGCGGGTTCTCCAGCCAGGTGCTGCATTTCCTCGCGCATGCCGGTTTGCTGGACAATGGCCTCAAGGTGCGCCCGATGGTGCTCCCCGATCTCTTCCTTGAGCATGATTCTCCGCATATTCAATATGACCACGCGGGGCTGAACGCCCAACATATCGTCGCCCAGGTTCTTGCCACCATGGGACAAGCCGATATCCAGTCCCCGGCTCGCGCTTAGGATTGTGCACGTCGAAACCGATGGACACCTGTTCCATCGGTTTCACGCACCAATTCGCCCGTCCCCACGAGATAGTGCAAATGTGCCAGGCTTTCACCGATGGCGAAGAACAGCTGGTGACTGTCGAGGTCGCGCTGGAACATGATCTTCAGCAGATCATTGGCCGTAATCGGTCGGCGACAGGCCTCCAATGTCTCCCTCAGACGCTCCTGATGATGCTGGACCAACGCGTCGATGCGTTCGTGCAATCCGAAGAAGGGCCGTCCGTGGGAAGGAAGAACCAGACAGTCGGCGGGCAGGTGGCGGAACCGCTCCAAGGACTGAAGAAACAACCGTAAAGGATCCGCATCCGGTTCGTTTGGCCAGACGCTGACATTGGGACTGATGGACGGCAAAATCTGATCGCCGGAAATCAGCACATTCCGCTCTTGACACCACAGACTGATCATCTCCGGCGCATGCCCTTCGCCCACGATCACCAGCCAATGATGGTCGCCCAACCGCACCACATCGCCATCTCGCAACCGCCGGTAATTGCTGGGGATATGTTTGATCCGCGCGCCATAAGCGTTCCCCCTCTCCGCGACCAGGCTCAGCAAATCGTCGCCGAAGCCGGCCCCTCGATAGAATGACAGGGAGGACGCGATGAAAGCCTC
>DATNIV010000141.1:0-8211 GCA_035604255.1 Telmatospirillum sp.
CGCCGTATTCTGGTCAATGACGAGGAACCGGACGCCAGCTTGCGGTTCTCCCTGGAACACAAGCTGGTGGCGCAATTATCGCAAAATATGAATTTCGTCGTCGACACCGAGGTGGGAACCTTCGTCGCCATGCATGCCGCCAGCCGGGTGCGCATGAGCGAGACCATCGTCAATGACATCGTCGCCCAGGCCAACAGCCTCACCGGCGAGAGCTTCGACATCGATACGCCGATCACCGCGCTGTCAGGCGGACAGTCGCGCGCGCTGATGATCGCCGACACGGCGTTCCTGAGCACTTCGCCGGTGGTGCTGATTGACGAGATCGAGAATGCCGGCATCGACCGCAAACGGGCGCTGGAACTGCTGATCAGCAAGGAAAAGATCGTGGTCATGGCCACCCATGATCCGATCTTGGCCCTGACCGCCGACCGCCGCCTGGTCATCCGCAATGGCGGCATCAACCGCATCATCGAAACGTCGGAGCGCGAGCGACGCATTCTCGACGACTTGGAAAAGATGGACGCCATCACGCAGCGCCTGCGCCTGCGCCTGCGCGCCGGTGAGACCATCGAAGAGCTTTAGGGGGAGTTGGGTGTCTTTGCTTGTCTCGCTTCCCGCGCACGCGGGAACCGCTCTTAAGGTCTGACACGGCATAAAGACACATCATAGGGTTCTCGCAGCGACATGGAAACCCGCCTTTCGCGGGAGGAACGCTTTCGTCTTGACCTTTTTCACACTTTTTTGACGGAAAACCATGGGAATGGGGGGAAATCAATAAAATGGTTGTTGTTCGCTATCACACGCGGTTGGCGGGCGCATCGCTCGCCGTCATGATGATCGCGGCGGGCGCCTGTCTGGCCGCGGAAACAGTGCAAAACACTGGCGACAGCGGCCAGATCGAATTGCCGAAAGTCTCGGTCGAAAGCGCGGCACTGACCGGCGCCGGCGCTGACGGCAAGGCCCCTCCCACCGAAAAACGGGAGGACTTGCAGCCCGACAGTTTGAGCAATCCCTTCCGGGTGCCGACGACCAACCGGGCCGGCGTCGAGGTCTTCTCCGCCGAGGATATCCAGAATCTGCAACCCCGCGACGTCTTCGACCTTCTCGACAAGGCGACCGGCATGATGATCACCTATCAGGGCCGCAAGAATCCCTATTTCGTCAAGGAGCGTGGCGGCGGAAATTTCGCCTATGTCATCGATGGCGTCGTTCTGCCGTCGGTGACCCAACGCATCCTGCAACGCATTCCCTTGGCCGCCATCGAGGAACTCGAAGTGGTGCGCGACGCGACGGCGCTCACCTTGGGCCCGCTCATCGGAGTCGGCAGCAGTGGGGGCGGTGGCGGTCTGATCACCGGATATATCGTCATCCGCACGCGTCAGCCGCAGAAATCGGAAGAGCTCAGTCTTGCGTCGTCGATCGAAGACGCCTTCAATCAGCCGGTGGCCAACAAGGAAAGCGCCTACGTCGGGAAGCAGTACGGCGTTTCGACGACGGACGTCGACATGAAGGGCTATGTCGCGGGATTCGCTTCGCATTTCGACCGCCCCAGCAAGGTGACGTGGTTCGACGGACAAAACGGCGTCGCCGGCATGGGCAAGACCGGTTTCGGCAGCGATCAGTTGTTCTTCAATCTGGAAGTCTTCGACGAATCGGGCCGTTTCGAAATGCAGCGCGGCATCAATCCGGTTACCGGCGCCCGCGATACCAGCAAATGGTATTACGACCCGGCAAAAACCTCGATGGAGATCTTCTCCGGTACGGCCAAATGGACAGACAGGCAAACCACCATCGCCTCGGTTTCGCATTCCGGGTTCCATCAAACCGAGCATGACGACAGTTTCACCAGCAATATCAACACCACGCCGAGCCAATATCAGGAAGACACCGACGTCATATCCATCAAGCACAATGCCCGCTTCTGGGACACCTACGTCCATCTCGGCGGACAAAGCACCGAAAGCAAAGCCTTGGGGAGTAGCGGCCCAACCCCCAGTACCCGTTGGGACAACACGGTGACCGGCTATGCCGGCACCGTCGAACAGCGCCTGTTCGACGACGCGGTGTCACTCGACATCGGATACCGCCAGGACGAGCAGCACATCAGCACCAACGACACCACGACAAAATTGACCAACGCCAGGCAGCCGCCCGCCGAAGCCATCAGCGGCGGCGCCCGCTGGCAGATCACGCCCGTCTACGCGCTCAACGGCCGCTACTACGATGGATCCCAGGGAACATCCGGCAGCTACGACATGCGCGCGCTTCCCGGAACGACGATCGATCCGGAAAATCAGCAGCGCTCCGAGGCGACCCTGGAAGGAAAATTCCTGCCGGAGCTCAATGTTTCCACCACCTGGTTCAACGTCATCGACAATAATCAGAAATCCATAACGACGACGTCATACACCTATTCCGGATCGACATATTATTACTACACGGAATCCAACAACAAACGCAGCGGAACAGAACTGGTGATCCGTGGAAAAGTCTTCGACCAAACGTCCTACAAGACGAGTTGGACCCACCTCTATCGCAACATCTCATCGAATGCGTCGGTGGCGAGCACTGTCGCCAATAATCTCTTCGACTTCACCGTGACCCAACGCTGGAACGACTGGACCGGCAATGTTTCGGTCAAAACCGTCGACAGCTATTTGGGAAGCAGTTCAATGGGGACGGCCGGCGGGCCGGTGATGATCGGTGGCTTTACCCGCCTCGATGCCAATGTCTCCCACGTCTTCCATTGGAACCAGGCAGATTGGACCACCACCCTTTACGGCCGCAACCTGACCGGCTCGACTTGCTATACCCAGCAAGGACCGACGGGTTTGTATCCGGATCGGGGGGCGACAATCGGCATCGAATTCAAGGTGGATTACTGAAATCCACGAGAACACCGCCGGTCATACCGGCGGTGTCGCCTTTTGCCGATGTCTGAACATCGAATTCTGGAGATCCGACATGACGATCCCATTGCCTGACGGAGCAGGCCAATTTCTCCGCCGTCTATCGACAGCCCTGCCCGCCCTCTTCCTCATTCTGTCCTGCCCGCAAGCGGGAGCCCGCGAGATCACCGACATGGCCGGCCGCGGCGTCACGCTGCCGGAGCACATCGGCCATATCTACGCCTCGCAACCCTACACCCATGTCTTGGCCTATATGGTCGCGCCGGACCTGCTGGTCGGCCATCTGTCCATCATCGACCCTCGCTATCTGCGGCCGGAAGCGGCGAATCTGCCGATGCTGGGCGGAAACCCCGGCCAGCGTTCTCCAGTGAATATGGAAACGGTGATGGCCGCCAAACCGGATTTCGTGCTGGTCAAGGGAAATGCTCAGAGCGATATGACCCGCACCACCGAACAATATTCGAAACTCAACCTGCCGGTGGTCTTCGTCGATCTCGACAAGATCGATGACTATGCAGCCGGCATCGAATTCCTCGGGAAACTGGTGGGACGCGAGGAACGGGCCGAAAAAATGGCGGCTTACGCCCGCAAGGCATTGGCCGAGGTCGATGCCGCCGTCGCCACCATCCCCGAGGAGAAACGCCTGCGGATCTATTACGTCGAAGCCGCCGACGGCCTCGCCACCGAATGCGACCAGTCATTCCACGTCGACGCCATCAAACGCGCCGGCGGCAAGATCGTCCATGAATGCCTGTTGAAAACGCATATGGGCATGGAGAAGGTCAGCCTGGAACAGATCATCAACTACAATCCCGATGTCATCGTCTCGCAGAATCCGCAATTCGAGGAAATGGCCTTGGCGGATCCCCGCTGGCAAGGCATCAAGGCGGTGGCAGATCACAAGATCTTGAGCATCCCGCGAACTCCCTTCAATTGGATCGATCGTCCGCCCTCCGTCATGCGGATCATTGGGATCCAATGGTTGGCCCATCACCTCTACCCACAGGCTTATGGCGCCGATCTACGCCAGAATTTGCGGGATTTTCATCAATTGTTCATGGGCTTCGACCCTTCCGCCGAAGACCTCGACAAATGGGCGAATTAGGCTCGGTTCAACCGACGAAAACCATGGTCTTGAGTCCAGAGCGGCGCGCTCTGGACTCAAGACCATGGCTCTGCTGGCTTTTTCCGCCACTGCTGACGGTGGTGGCGGCGTTGACGGCCCTGTCGTTTGGACGCTATCCCCTGCCGGCTTGGGAAACTTTCCGGTTCCTGCTATCCGCCGCAGGTCTGTCGACGATGGAGGCGGATCGTTACGCGCTGTTGCACAATCTGATCGTCGAAATCCGTCTGCCACGCATTCTGGCGGCCATGCTGGTCGGAGCGTCGCTGTCGATCTCGGGGGCTTCCTATCAAGCATTGTTCCGCAACCCGTTGGTATCGCCGGGCCTGCTTGGGGTTCTCGCCGGCGCTTCGGCGGGCGCGGCACTGGGAATCGTCATCGGCGGCAACTGGCTCTTCGTACAGATGTGCGCCTTCCTCACTGGCCTTGGCGCCGTGGCGATCGGCGTCGGAATCGCCCAATTGTTCGGCCGGGGTTCGGTGATCATGCTGATCCTGGGTGGAATCCTGAGCGGCGCCCTCTTCACCTCGCTGCTCTCGGTGATGAAATATCTCGCCGATCCCTATGATCAATTGCCGACCATCGTCTATTGGCTGATGGGCAGTCTCGGACAGGTGTCTTTGCAAAGCATGCGTTGGGCGGCGCTCCCGATGGTCGCCGGCACCCTGCTGCTTTGCCTGCTCGGCCGGGCATTGGACGCCCTGTCCATGGGCGATGACGAAGCAAAAGCGCTCGGCATCCCGGTAAGCGCCATCCGTCTCGCCACCATTCTCGCGGCAACCCTGATTTCGGCCTTAACCGTTTCCATCGCCGGCATGATCGGCTGGATCGGCCTCATCGGGCCGCATATCGCGCGGTTGTTGGTGGGGCCCGCCAATGCCCGCCTGTTGCCGGCGGCGGCCAGCCTTGGCGCCGCCTTCCTGCTCTTCGCCGACACCTTGGCGCGCAATCTGTTCGCCACCGAATTGCCGATCGGCATCGTTACCGAACTTCTCGGCATCCCGATGTTCCTGCTGGTGCTTTGCCGCGTACGCCGAGGATGGACCTGATGCTAGTCCCTGTTTTTCTGAAAGACGACCCAGACACCGCCCGGACCGACGTCGACCGTTCCCTCGATCTCCAACGCGGCGAGCAGCCCTTCATATTCGCGCGGCGGACGCTTGCGAAACGAGAATTCCCGCTTCTGAGGATCCTTGGCCCGCTCGGCATCGACTTCCGCCGCCAATTCGGCGTTGCCCATGCCGCCTCCGATATAGGCCCAACCGCCGGTCTTGAGAACGCGATGCACCTCGGAAAACGCCTTGGTCAGATCCGACCAGAAATGGACCGATCCCCGGCTGATCACCAAGTCAACCGAAGCATCGGGAAACCGAATGTCCTCCGCCGCGCCCTCGATCGCCGCCATCCTGTGCGACAGCGCATGTTCGGCAATGTTCTCGTTGGCAACCCTGATGCACTCGGGATTGATATCATAGACCGTGACGAAAAGATCCGTGATCTCGGCCATACGAATCCCCAACATTCCAGGTCCGCCCCCCAAATCGATGCAGCATCCGCTGCTGACCCCGGTCCTTTCAAGGATGGATCGCGCAACAACGGGATAAACCTTGCGGAATGTCCCTTTCATGACGTTCCTATTGTATTCCTCCGGATCGAATTTGGACAATTATTCCCCCATTTCACAGGATAGGCGAACTCTACCGGCGGTAAAGATCGCCACATTTTGTTGGAAATTACTACCATATCCGCCATGATATATACTATAAGTATATAACGGTTGAATGGCCTTGCAAAGCCCTCTCCCCTTCACTCCCTCCTGTGAGTATCCTCGACATGCCTCCCATTGACCTGTCCCTGAGCGCAATCTTCCAGCAATCGACCGGCGTCGTGCAGGCGGTGCTGATCGTCTTGCTGGCGTGTTCGATCCTGTGCTGGACCATCATCTTGGAAAAAGCGGCGCTCTTGATCGGCCTGTTCCGCCAAACCGCCGCCCTGGAAAAGGCCGCCGCCAACGGCGGACTATCGGCGCTGCCGGCCTTTGGCATCGCGCGCGCCATCGCCGCCGCCGGGCGCGAAGAGGCCAGCGACGCCAAACCCGGAGAAAGCGCCGCCGATCGCCGGGATCGCATCGAACGGGCCATGCGCGACGCCATGCTCGCCACCTTGGTCAAGGCCGAGGCCCGCCTGCAATATCTCGCCACCATTGGCTCCTCGGCGCCCTTCATCGGATTGTTCGGCACGGTCTGGGGCATCATGCACAGCTTTGCCGCCATTGCCGTCGCCAACGACACCTCTCTGGCGGTGGTGGCGCCAGGCATCGCCGAGGCCTTGTCGACGACGGCGGTCGGGCTGGCCGCCGCCATCCCCGCCTCCATCGCCTACAACAAACTGGCCTCCGATTTCGGCGGCTTGGCGCGGCGCCTTTCCCTCGCCATCAGCCGCCTGATCCGGCGCATGGAGGGGACGTCGTTACGGGGAGCCGCCGAATGATCCCCCTCGATCCCGACAACGATCCCTATGGCGGCACGCCGCGGCTACTTTCCGAGATCAATGTCACACCTTTTATCGACGTGATGCTGGTGCTGCTGATCATTTTCATGGTCGCGGCCCCCCTGATGATGGTCGGCGTGCCGTTGAAATTGCCGAAGACGGCGGCGCAAACCATCCACCAGCAACAAAAGCCGGTGGTGGTCAGCCTGGACAAGGAGGGACATCTTTTCGTCGGTCAGGACGGGACAGGTCTCGATCAACTGTCGGAAAAACTCGCGGCGCTGGTCAAAACCGATCCCGAACTGGTCGTCTATGTGCGCGCCGACAAAGAACTCGATTATGGCCGCGTGATGGATCTGTTGGGCAAGGTCGGGGCCGGCGGCGTGGCCCGCTTGTCCCTGGTCGCCGAGGGTCAAGCGCTGCCGGGCGAGCCCCCGGCGCGATGACGATTTCCGTTCCTTGCCTGGAACTGACGACGGTGGGCCGCTCGCAACATCACGCCACGCCGTGGCGACAGCGGTGGCCGTTTCCCCTATCGCTCCTCCTGCATATGGTGGTCGGGGCCATCTTTCTTTTTGGCATAACGCCTTCACCACCGCCACCGCCCTTGCCGCAGATCGATTTATTGCCGCCGGCACCACTGCCGCCACTACCCGAAGAAGCGGCGCCCAGCCCGACCAAGGCCACATTGAAGCCGGTTCCAGCCTTTCCCAAAGCCGTCGAACCACCGCCGGCGCCGCCGCCTTTGCGGCCCATTGACACCGTCCACGAGAAGGCCGATGCGGCCCCGCCGAAACCTCCGAACAAGAAACCGCCGGCAAAAGCCGATATCCCGACGGTGCAACCCCGCCCCCCCGATCCAAAGGCGACACCGTCGGTCGAGGCCGCCACGCCGGTGAATGGCGCGAAAGCCGATGCCGATACCGTTCTCAGCGACCACAGTCCCAACACCCGTCCATCCGGACCGCCACCCGACTATATCGGCCTGATCCGCGCCCGGTTGGAAAAGGTCAAACGTTATCCCGCCGCCGCCCGTGCCGCCGGCCAAGAGGGAACGGTGCATCTGAGCTTCGTCCTCGACAAAACGGGAGACGTGGTGAGTTGGAAGATCAGCCGGGGATCGGGCTGCGAACCCCTCGACGACGAAGTTGGCGCGATGATTCAACGCGCCTCATTTCCACCGTTTCCGGCTTCCCTCGATCAAGATCGTCTGCGACTGCTGGTACCCGTCGAATTTTCCCTGAAGTCACCGTGACGCCCGTCACAAGAAAACATAAGTCGAACACCAAATGCGGAGGTCGGCAGTGCCCGCCCGGCCTTCGTGGGCATCCCAGGCCGTCGCTTTTATCCCTTAGCCAGTTTCAATTTCCGGACGGACTCGTGAAACCAGAAAAGACTTGACCGCCAGACGCTATATACCGTAATCGGTAGTCGTTATATACTTTTACTATATAACAATAGATGTGCCGCGAAACCGGCATCGACGTGGTCGTCATTCCGACGTCCAAACCTCGTCTCGATCAACGCGTCAGTCACTTCCGTGGGGGAAACCAAGTGATCAAGAAACCGCTTCTCGCCGTCGCCATGGCGACCGGACTCCTGGGGACAGGATCGGCTTTTGCTGATGAAACCGAACGGTCGATCTCCGTCGAACCGATCAAAGTCAATGAAACGGCCGCCGGAAACGCG
>DATNIV010000142.1:0-7724 GCA_035604255.1 Telmatospirillum sp.
CCACTTTGCAATCAATCTCGTGCGGGCCGTCGCCGATAAAAAGAGTATCAAACGCAGGCGAAAAGTGGCGGGGTGGAACACCGAATATCTCGCCGAAATCCTCGGCGTAAATCCGCGTTAACCTGGATTCGTTGCCCTGACGGATGAAGAGCGGTCGGACATCTATTGATTTTGCCAGACTGCTGACGGAAACTCGACGCTCTCATTTGGAGGGGCATCGACGATGGCCGGGACCGAGGATGCTTTGAGCGTGCGCATCGGCCGTTTCACGGTCGGGGAACATCTGGCCCGGGCGGTCGCTGCCAGACGCCTGATCGCTCATGACGACGGCACCTGGGAACTTCCGGCTAAGTCGGGAAGAGGGGTGCCGGATATTTGGCTTCATAACGAGCGTTCGTCTTCTTGCCAGCAGTTGTTCTTTTTTCTCTTCGGCGCCGCCTACGGCATGAGTTGTGTTCCCCAAGGCTGCCGGAACTGCTATAAAGTCAAGATCTCGCCAGCGAATCTCCGCCAATTGGTGGCGGTTCAAGAGGTGACCAAAGGCGTTCCTTATCGGTCTAAATGCGGGCCGGAACTCTTCATCCCCTATTCAACGGGGCATTACGCCGCTTTCTTCTATCTCAACGGTCTGGAGCAGGCGCGCGCAGCGTTCGCGGAACTGCGCCGTATGGTGGACGGTAAGCCGCGTCTCGGCGCCGGTGTGCCCATGTTGATCAAGCGTGGCTGCACCGACTATGAAATCCATTGCGGACCTTCGGATCGCTACGCTTTCGCCCCTCCGGAGGTCGAAGCGTGGCTGTTAGAGCGGTTGCGACCTTCGAAACAGATCCGGAGTCAACCCCGTAGCGTCACGTTCGCGCGCTGGATCCAAATCGCCTTCCAGATTGGCGACGAAACATATCTCGATTTTACCGGTGGCCGTCGCCTCTACCCCAAGGTGTTAACCTATGACCCTGCCCCCACCGAGGAGACCGGCATTCGCGGGACCGACCGGTGAAGCCTCTGTAATCCGATCGCCGGTAGCTGTCGTTCAAGGCGCCAGCTCGATGTTATGGACGGACATGGACGGCGTGGGGTCGACCGAGCTTTTTCAGGCCATGCGTTTGAGCAAAGGCGACGGTTTGGCTTTGTTGGAGACCGTTGGGGGCGACATCGCGGTCGGGCGTGCCGTGATGGCAATGGTTGATCGTTTGGGCAAGGGGCGCCTGGGCGACGTCGCCTGTTTGACCGAAATCGCTCCGGAGTTGCCTAAACGCGCCGTCCTGCTGTTGCTGGACCTGTTGTTGCGGCGTATCGATCGCGGGGTGCAAGACATCTATCGTTGCCATTTCGACCGGATGCCGGATGCCGCCCGTCTTTGCCATGACGAACGGATTGCGTCGCTCGAGCCGCTGCGGCCACTTGTACAAGACTATATTGCGCGTTTCGATTGGGAGTTTCTGTATCGTTGGTTGGGGCTTGAGCGATTTGGAGTAGTATCGCGGGCCATGTTCGGTCGCCTCGCTAACTTGGCGTTTGCCTGCAATAAAGTCACTCTGCGGTTTACTTATCATTGCAATATCGCCTGCCGTCATTGTTACAACAGATCGGGGCCCTATGCCAAGAGCAGTACGGTTCCCCTTGCACCTTTGCTCGACATCGTCGCGCAGATGCCGGGAGCCGGGTTGGACCATCTCGCGCTGACCGGTGGCGAACCGATGATGTATCCAGACCATGTCGTGGCTCTGATCGCGGCGGCCCGAAGTGCGGGAGTTCGCCATGTGTCGATCAATACGAACGGGTTTTGGGGGGGCTCCGAGGACCAGGCCATCCGGTTACTTGATCGGATGGAACAAGCGGGGTGGCAGGCAAAAGGGACGGATCGGCTGAAAATAAGCGCAGGGGTCTTTCATCAGGAATTCTTGCCACTCGGTTTGCCGCTGGCGGCTGCGCGTTGTTATTTTCAAAAGTTCGGGGAGTTGGCGGCGTTGGATGTCGAAACGAGTCCCGATTCTCCAAATTTTATCGAGGTCGTCGAGGCCGAGTTGATCCAAGCCGGATTGACCGACAAGGTTCGGGTTGCGCATCGGCCCGTCCTTCCTCTGGGCAGGGGCGGCGATCTGTCGTTGCCGCCAACGAAAACGCATCGGGGACCTTGCCGGCGTATCGACCAAATTGTCTTTGATGCCGATGGAACGGTTCGGCCTTGTTGCGGCCTCAACGCCGAGAATCGCGGGGTCGTTATCGGTCGGGCTTGGGACAAGCCGTTGCGCCAACTGGTCAAGGTTATGCAGAATGATCCTGTCCTGCAAATCCTTTCCACGGAGGATATGCGGCAGCTGATTCCGCTAACCGGGAATCCGGATGACGGGTGGCATGGCGTTTCTTGCGAGTTGTGTCAGCGGGTAATCGGTCGTCTTGCCGATAAGGAAGACCTGCAGCGCCGGCTTTTCCCACGCCAGAATTTTTACCCGTTTTGGCTCTAGGGCCGCACGGTTTTATCGGTCGAACCGCGGTAATAGGCTAGCGTGCGCGGGCAAAGGGCGCGCAGGCGGTCCTCCACTTCGGGATCGCGCGGCTTGTCGCGAAAGTGCTCCGAGACCTCTTTGCCCTGGACATTGCCGAAATTGAGTTCCAGGCGCTCGAACAGGTCGGGCATATGCCGCCAAAGCGCGCCCATCAGTTCGTCATGGCGGCGCTTGTAGCTGTGGAAACTGTCTTCGACCGGCCAGCCCAAGCCTGTCACCGTCTCCATCACCGAGGGATGGCGGGCGACGAAATCCTCATAGCGGATCACCGCGTCGAAACGCTCGCGCTCGGCGAAGACCTGATCGAGAATCAGGAATTTCTCGTCCAGCAGGCCGGAATGGTTGCGGTAGTTCTTGCTCCGCAGGCTCTGGTAATTGTCGTGCGGATCGCGCAGCACCAGGACGATGCGGTCGGGACGGAAACGTTCCATATGCACGGCCAGTGGATAGGCCGTGGTCATGGTGACCTTGACCACCATGTCCATGTCCGTTTGAACCCGTGGCGCCGCATAGTTGTTCAGCACATCGACCAGCGCCAGGCAATCCGGCCGTTGGGCCAGGAACAAGGTGAAGGCGGTGGCGCCGCTCGATTGCATGCCATAAACCAAAAGCCGCATGACGGTTTCCCCATTGACGCCGGATCACTCTACAAAAAGCACACGATTTCCACGAATTCCGTCGCCACCGGATAGCCCGTCACTTTGACGGCGGCGGCGTCGAGCCAGGCATGCGCCTCAAGCGCGGCCGCCGCTCCGCCGCTCCGCCGGACGCCGAAGTGCAGGCTGCTTTCGATGCCGCGCCGCCGCAGCATCATTTTCGCGGCGAGGGCTTGCGGCAGACAGACGGCTTCGAACGGCAGATGGCGCGCCGCGCGGCCAACCGCCCAGCCAACCGCTTGGGCGACGCGCACCGTTTCGGGCGACGGATTGTTTGCGGGTTCGCGCCTCGACGCATCGTTCGGAACCGATACGGTTCCCAGGCGGGCGGCGATCGTCCGGAACGGGAAAAGGATCAGGACAACACGCGCCAAGGCCAGCCAGACGGCGGCTTCCGCCAAAAGCAGACGGCGTTGCGGCGGCTGACGGGCCCAGCGGCGCAATTTTGTGAAATAGGACAAATGACTCCTCGCCGAACAAGCTCGGTTCATGATGTCCCACCCCCTTCAGGCTGTCTACTCGGAGAGTGGGGCGCAACAGAGGCTGGCGTCAGGAGGGTGGATTGGAGTAAAGCCTTGCGTTCTGTTCATCGATTCGCGGGAGACCATGATTCCAATCACACGCCGTCTGGCAGAAGAGCTTTCGGTTGCCGTCACCCAGGTGGAGGCCGCCGTCGGTCTGATCGATGAGGGCAACACCGTGCCGTTCATCGCGCGCTATCGGAAAGAGGCGACCGGAGGCCTCGATGACAGCCAATTGCGCACATTGGAAGAGCGTCTCGGCTATTTGCGCGAATTGGAAGAACGCCGCGCCGCGATTTTGAAGGCGATTGACGAACAAGGAAAGCTGACCGAGGCCCTGGCCGGGCAAATTGGCGCGGCCGACAGCAAGGCGCGGCTCGAAGATCTTTATCTGCCCTACAAGGTGAAGCGGCGGACCAAGGCGCAGATCGCCCGCGAGGCGGGGCTGGAGCCTTTGGCCGACGCCTTGTTGACCGATCCCACTCTGGATCCGGCCGTCGTCGCGCTCGCTTACGTCGATCCGACGAAGGAGGTGGCCGATGTCAAGGCGGCGCTCGATGGGGCGCGCCAGATCCTGATCGAACGGATGGCCGAGGACGCCGATCTTTTGGGCGGCTTGCGCGAGTTGTTGTGGAGCTCTGGGATCGTCACCTCCAGAATGGCCGACGGTATGGCCGAGGCCGGCGCCAAATTTTCCGATTATTTTGACTATCGCGAGGCGATTCGGTCGATTCCTTCGCATCGCGCCCTGGCATTGTTTCGAGGTAGAAACGAAAACATACTTCTTTTGAAGTTACAGCCGGCCGATGAAGAGGAAGGCTCCCGTTTGCCGGGGGAATGCGAGCGGCGAATCGCCGCGCGGTTCGCCATTGCGGAGCGAGGGCGGGCGGGCGATAGCTGGCTGGTCGATACGGTTCGCTGGGCGTGGCGGGTGAAGATCCATCTGCATCTCGAGATCGAATTGATGGCGCGGTTGCGCGAAGCCGCCGAGCGTGACGCCATCGACGTCTTCGCCCGCAATCTCAAGAGTTTGCTGCTGGCGGCGCCGGCTGGAATGCGGGCCACCATCGGTCTTGACCCGGGAATCCGCACCGGAGTGAAGGTGGCGGTGATCGACGGCACCGGCAAGGTTGTGCAGACCGGCGTGATCTATCCCCATCAACCGCGTAACGATTGGGACGGTTCGATCCATACCCTGGCCACCTTGGCCCGCCAATATCACACCGAATTGGTGTCGGTGGGCAATGGAACGGCATCGCGCGAGACCGATCGGCTGGTTGGCGACGTGATGCGCAAATATCCGGATCTCGGTTTGACCAAAGTGGTCGTCTCCGAGGCCGGCGCCTCGGTTTATTCCGCGTCCGAAACGGCCTCTCTGGAATTTCCGGAGATGGATGTGACCTTGCGAGGCGCCGTGTCGATCGCGCGCCGCCTTCAGGACCCGCTGGCCGAATTGGTGAAGATCGATCCCAAGGCGATTGGCGTCGGTCAATATCAACATGATGTCGACCAGCAGCAGTTGGGGCGGAGTCTGGATGCCGTGGTTGAAGACTGCGTGAATGGCGTCGGCGTCGACGTCAACACCGCGTCGGCGCCGCTGCTGGCGCGCGTCGCCGGTTTGGGCCCGGTTCTGGCGCGCAATATCGTGGCCTATCGCGATGAAAAGGGGGCGTTTGACAGCCGGCAGTCTTTGAAACAGGTGGAGCGCCTGGGGCCGAAAGCCTTCGAACAGGCCGCCGGTTTCCTGCGGGTCGTCGGCGGCAGCAATCCGTTGGACCGTTCGGCGGTGCATCCGGAAGCCTACCCCGTGGTCGAGCGCATCGCCAAACGGACCGGACGCGATCTTCGCGGCCTGATCGGAGACGGCGCCTTCTTGCGGTCCCTCGATCCGGCCGATTTCACCGATGAGCGCTTCGGCGTGCCGACCGTGACCGACATCATCGCCGAATTGGAAAAGCCGGGTCGGGATCCCCGTGGCGCCTTCAAGACCGCCGCTTTCAAGGACGGCGTCGAAGAGATGAAGGATCTGCAGCCGGGAATGATCCTGGAAGGGACGGTGACCAATGTCACCAATTTCGGGGCCTTCGTCGATATCGGCGTCCATCAGGACGGACTGGTGCATATTTCCATGCTGGCCGACAAATTCGTCAAAGACCCGCATGCGGTGGTGCAAGCCGGCGATGTGGTCAAGGTCAAGGTCCTCGAGGTCGATCTGGCGCGGAAACGGATCGCTTTGTCGATGCGTCTCGACGAGGCCGCGGTGCGCCAATCACCTCGCCAGCCGGCAAAGGAAGCGGATGGCAACAACGGTGCCAGGAACCGCCGGCCGGGTGGGGACAGGCCGCCTCAGAAAGCGGCCCCGTCCCCGGTCTCGGCCGGTCCGGCGAGTGGCGGAGCCCTGGCCGAGGCTTTCGCCAGGGCCAAGAAGCGTTAGCGGATGAAACAGACTCTTCGGATCATAGCGCTGGCGACGATCGTCCTGGGCGCTCTCGCCTCCGGCGCTTTTGCCACGGATCTCAATGTCGGATTCGTCGGGGATTTTTCCGGTGTCGGCGCCAATATGGCGCAGGATCAGTTGGACGGGTTCAAACTGGGAGTCAAACATCTGGGCGGACGGATCGGCGGCAACGAGTTTACGCTCTCTGTCGCCGATGGCCGGCACGATCCAAAGATCACGCGTCAGGCGGTCGAACGGATGCAGCAGAGTGATCGGCAGGAGTTTCTTCTGCTCTCGATCGACGCCGGGACGATCGGGTCATTGGTTCCGGTGGCTATCGCCGGCAAAACCTTGATGATCAGTCTGGGCAGCCCGTCTCCGAATTTGGCCGGCAAGGATTGCAGCGCATCGTTCTTTTCGCTCGCCGGGTTGACGGAAACCGCGCATGACCTGAGCGGGCAATTTCTGCAATCGCGCGGCTACAAAACAGTGGTTGTCGCTGGACCGGACAGCGCCGCCGCGCGCGCCGCGACGCAAGCCCTGAAGCGGAGTTTTAAAGGGCAGATCATCGAGGTGACCAGCCGGCATGGAGAAATGAATTTTACCGCTGATTTGCGGGCCATTTGGCTGGCCGCGCCGGATGCGGTCTATCTGCTTCACACCGGTGGCATGGCGGTCAATTTCATTCGTCAGTCGACCGAGGTGATGGGCAAGGAACGAGTTCCTCTGTATGGCCCTCCCGGGACACTCGATCAAACCGTACTGGCCGCGTCGGGGCCGTCGGCGCAAGACATCGGCAGTATCGGTTTTTGGAGCGAGGATATCGACAATCCGGTCAGTCGGCGGATGCAGACCGATTTTGAAGCCGATTACGGCCGTCCGGCGTCATCCTTTGCGGCGATCGGCTATGACGCGGCCATGCTGTTGGATGCCACGCTGCGCGCCGTCGACAAGAAGAATTTCGGCGACGATGCCCTTCGCACCGCCATGCGTCGCGTCGAATTCGTCAGCACAAGGGGGACGGTGCGCTTCGACAGCAACCAGTTTCCCATTCAGAACTATTTGATAAGGCAAGTCGTGCAAGATGGCCGCGATCGGATGGTCAACGAACAACATGGCGTCTTTTTGAAGGATGTCCGCGACGGACATGCCGGCGAATGCCCGATGCGCTGGTCGACGGAGCCGATTCCCAAAGGGTCATAGGGTTCAAAGAGTCACTCAGGCCACAAGTCCAGCCAAGCCGACGAAGGCCGGGTAGGGGTGCGTGATGACATGGACGGGGATGGCCTCCAGATAGGATCGGAAGCGTCCCTTGTCTTCGAACCGTTGGCGGAAGTTGGACGCCAGAAAGGGGTCGAGGAGATGGGGGATGATCCCGCCGGCGATCAGAAGGCCGCCCCGGGCGCCCAGCGACAGGGCCAGATTGCCGGCGACGGTTCCGAGCATTGAGAAGAACATCGCCAGGGTTTCTTCGGCCAAGGGCTCTCCCGCCAGGGCTTGGCGCGTCAAGTCGTGCGGCGACGGACTGACCGCGGGTCCGCCGGACAGCGCCGAAAGGGCCTCATGCAGAGAGACAAGCCCAGGTCCCGACAGCACGCGTTCG